>JAPLJS010000104.1 GCA_026388545.1 Deltaproteobacteria bacterium | reverse complement strand
CTACTACTAAATGATTTTGAAAAGCCCTATCGTTATGAATTACGGTTTGAAAGAAAGAGTAACGTTAAAGCTAAGGGACGCGGCGGGCTTTTTACCGCGTCCCTCTTGAGCACCTTGTTAGATTGCCTTCTGTTATTGTCGCCAATCTCTATTTCACTCGTTCAAACGTCATTATCACCCGTCCCATCCCTTTTTCGGGCCAGTTAGCTTTAACGTGCCATGCCGTGAGAACCTGAAGACGGTCGCCATCCATCTTTAAAAAACGTGTCTGTTCGGTGCCGACCAAAGCAGGGTTCCAGGAAACATCGACCTTGTTGATCAACTTATCTCCTTCAATGCGATACGTAGCCGCGTAAGCGAAAACGGTCTTCATCAACTCGGCACGATCCTGATCGGTATTCGGTGCCTTCCGCCCCTCCGCTGTAATGATCACCATCATTCGCCCCTCGGATGTGTAGATGACGTAGCCCGCCGGATTCTTTCCCATGTCGGATTCTCGTTTGCCCGTTGCTTGCCACTACGTATCGTATGAAACCAGTTTCCAAACACCAATAATCTTCGCGTGATCATCAGCGAAACTCGGTGGTACTAAAAAGAGAAACAAAACCAAAACAACTAACCATTTCAACTTAAACATAGTGCCCTCCTTTCATTTGTACCTTTTGATAATCTAAAATTGTGATTAGTTAGAACTTAATTTTCGATTTTGCAATACAAAAAAATTATATGGTATTTACCAGTAATAGCGTGGCAATTATCATGAGGCTATGATTACGCGATCTTGATTCGGGCATCTTATGTGTATGAAGCCGATGATTATAGATTGAAAGTGTGGATCAATGACAAATATAGAAAAAACAAGATTTCAGGAAGAAGCAGATCGTTTTTACAAGTATGGAGACACTCAAATCCACTGCCTCACAAACAGCCCCTTTCCTTGAACAACCCAATCTAAGACCTCAAAAGGGGTGGATGTTTATCTTGATTGGAACTTCGGGAATAAAGCTGTACCAATTAGAGAATGATCATCGCTGATTGTCGTTAGGATGGGTTTGGATAAGGAGTCACGCTGGTCACTGCGAGAACGAAAGGCGTGATGCTTTTGTACGAACTGCCGCAGAAGCATTAAGGGTTCAATAAAGGGTGACAGGTTTTAACGTGGATAAATATTGAAATAAGATTTGGAACGACATCCGAAAAGTGATAAAGGGGCATCTGAAAAATTTACCGTAAATCATTTTGACATCTGAGAAAGGGGTTTTATGAATTTAGACAAAGTTTTTAAAGTAGCTGTTCTTGCGTTGTTCGCCGTAGCTATCTTGGTTTATGGAATGGTGAACAGATACCAATTTTTTCATGCGAGTGGTAGTCTTTCGGGGTTTGCCTGTAACCATTATACAGGGAAATGTGAATGGCTATCCCCGGAAGAGATGGGTAAAGATAAACTGGTGAAATATCAGGAAGAGAAACAGAGAGAGGAAATGGGAAGGCAGCTTGCGCCGCCAGCACCGCAAACGCCAGATAAACCTCGGCAATGATGAACGTTGGAAAAGGTTGTAAAATTGACGGAGCGCCATGAGGTAGAATGGGTTTGGGTAAGGGGTCACGCAGGAAATGCTGAGAATGAAAAATATGATTCCTTAGCACAAACCGCTATAGAATCGTTCAGGTTAGAATAGGAACTGACAGGTAAAGGGGGCTGGATAGATTACCAGCCCCCTCTTTATAGCTTGATAACTTAGATTAGATATTCGGGTCGATATTCTGTTGAACAAATGGTCTCAAATTAATGCCAACTTCAATTATAGAGAACACCTATTTATCTACACATGGCTGCATCATTGAGAATCAATGATTATTGTTTATACTAATGCTAAAAGGTGGCAGACACTACTTCTCTAATTTATTTCCTTTCAATTCTGCCCCCTTAAACTTTAAGCGACGTGAGTCCTTCCTTTCTTCTCCAGCTTCAACGCCTGTATTCTTCTCACGATAACATCCGCCATCCTGTCCCTCGGTACCGACTCGAAATCAACCGTCGCTCCCCCCACGCGAATCCATTGCCGCGCCATGCTCGTCACGGCAGGCCGATCCGCACAAGCAATTGGACATCCGCAAACAAGAATCGCCGTTTCCCATCGATTCGTTGTGTGGTCCGTCACGAGTCTGCAGTCCGGCGGAAGCAGCTTTTCAATCTCCTGAATCAATCCGGAACGATTGATCTGGGGGTTACATCCCCCGCAGTATTTGATGCCTATCAAAGCCATTTAAGAGGAAGTGTTAATCTTTGATTCCGAGAATGTCCTTTGCAAGAGCCTTCTTGTATTCCAGGTTGCCCTGGCGTGAAATCATAATCCTCTGCGCCTGCGGCGATCCGGCGCCGTGCATGGATTCCGTCCGGTATCCGACGGCCGCTGTTCCCAGTGTGATGTTTTCAATCAGGCGCAGAACGCGGCAGCGATGCTCCGTCGGCACAGACGCCACTCCTTTCAAATATTTCTCCACGACCTTGCCGATCTCAGGGTGGCGCAAATCCTTTTCCGATGCCATTGTGACCATGAGTCCTCCCGCTATGTCCTCTGCCAGTCTCGCAATTTCATACGGAAAGCGAGTCACGTTCTGCTTGCATACGTTGGCCAGAAGCAAATCAATGAGATAGTTTCCGGATGCGGTCTTATGACCTTGCGACGAACAGGCAATACCGCAGGCATATAATGTTTCGTTGAGGTGAATCATTTCGATCAGCTTGTCCCGGACATGGGATGCCCTGGAAACGCCGTTGTAATCGGCAGCCAGAGCCGCCGCGCCGATCAGCACATCTCCGACACCGACTTTGCAGCCGCCATAGCTCTGGCGGTGGTAACCGGCAAAACGCTCTATAAGAGCGCCGGTGAATTCATACTCGCCACACATAAAGACGTTCTCCCAGGGAACGAACAGATTATCAAAAACCATCAGCGCCTCATGACCGCCAAATTGCGGATTGCCTACATCGATCTCGCCTCCCTCAAGTTTTCGGGTGTCGCATGACTGGCGTCCGTAAATATAGAAGATTCCCGCGGCGTCGGCGGGCGCCACAAAGGAAAGAGCATAGTCGCTGTCCTCTTCCGTCATCGTGATCGTCGGCATGACAAGAATCCAGTGGGAATTTACGGCCCCGGTCTGGTGGGCCTTCGCACCCCGGACGACGATGCCGTCCTTTCTCTTTTCCACCACGCGTGTATAAAGGTCCGGATCGGCCTGCCTGCCGGGTGAGAGACTCCGGTCCCCTTTTGGATCGGTCATCGCGCCATCCACCGTCAGGTCTTCTTCCTGCATCATGAGCAAAAACTTGATAAATCGGTCTCGATATCCGGTGCCAAATTTCTTATCCATTTCGAAGGTGACGCTGTCCATGGCATTGATGGCGTCCATTCCGACGCAGCGCTGAAAACAGGCTCCCGTCTTTTGCCCCATCAGCCGCTGCATCTTCACCTTCTTGATCAAATCGTCGGTATTCTGGTGGATGTGGCAGAACCGGTTGATCTTTTGTCCCGTCAGGTGCGATGTCGCCGTCATCAAATCTTCATGTTGAGGGTCCTGAGCAAGGGCGTAAGTCATCTTCACCGAATTCATCGACGGCCGGATGATGGGATGATCTACAGGGGTTTTTACCAACTCGCCCATCAAATATACTTTAAGATTGAGTTTCCGAAGACTCTCCTCATATTGTTCAGGGGTTTTCAGTGCCATTTTCTTTCCCTCCTTATTACTATATTACTTACCACTGCTCATGTAAGGATAGTAGCTCTGGGCCACGTCAAGTCTCGCCAGCTGCCCTCCACCAAGCCATATCTGGATAATCTTGCTGTCCCTCAGGTATTTCTCCACGTGGTACTCCCGGGCATAGCCGTAGGAGCCCATGAGCTCCATCCCTCTATTACATACCATCTCCGTGACGTCGCAGGCATGCACCTTGGCTGCACTCGCACGCGCTATGAGGTATTCCTCTCCCGGGTTTCCAAATCTCTTCCGGTTATTGAACATCGCCGCGACAGTGAGGTAAAAGGCGCGGGCCGATTCTATGCCGATGGCCATGTCGGCGATCATGGCCGCTTGCAGGGAATGATTCCGGACGGGTTTCCCCCCGTAAGCCCTCGTTTTGCTGAACTCTATGACGGCCTCTAAAACGGCTTGCGCGTTTCCAAGCGAGATGGGAGCGCTCGTGAGCCGACCCCAGCCGACGTTGGCCCTGAATAGTTGCCAGTCAACACCGGGCCCTCCGGCTCGATATTCCTTCGGCACCCTTACGTTATCGAAGTAGATGGCGGTATTCACATCCGTTACCTTCATCCCCATCTTTTCTTCCGGTTTGCCGAAGGAAAGTCCGGCAGTATCCTTCGGGACATAGATGAGAGCCACCCCTTCTTCCTTCAGGCCGGGATCGGTGGTACAGACAACGCAATAGACATCTGCAATGCTCGCGCCGCTGGGCCACATCTTTTGACCATTGATGACCCATTCATTTCCCTCAAGCTTGGCCGTGGTTCGAATAGTACGCGCGCGTTCGCCTACATCTTCAATATTGCAGCCTCCCGCCGGCTCGGTAATGGCCATACAGCCGCAACGCGGCGTGTCTTCACAGAACATGGGAATGAATTTTTCCATCAGGAACTTGTTGCGGGCGCCCATCGCAGCCGCCAGACACCATGGGATAATCAGGGTGTGCAGGGAAAGGCCGCTGTCTCCTCTCGATATCTCTTCAGAAATGGCGCAGACCGTAGGCCCCGAACGAATTCCCAGGCCACCGTATTCCGGCGAGAAACCCCGTTTCTGGATGCCGAGCTTGACCAGGCCGGCATAGGCCTTATCAAACACGGCATAGTCATCATCCAATTGCATGCGGACCGGCATTACTTCCTTTTCGACATAATTGCGGATGGTCGTCAAAAAGGCCAGTTCCTCCTCGGATGTGATAAAATCTCCGTACCTCTTCATAAAAAATTCCCTCCTTCTACCCTGGAACAATTCCTTCTTCGAAACCTTGCGCGTTTGCCTTACATCATCATTTGCAAAGGCTCAGTATTTCCGCAATGACCTCTCTCGTGTACGCTTTCATTCCCCACACCAAGGCTGTTGCAGACGCGTTTTCCGCAATTCTGCCGATCTCGGCTTCCGATACATTGGCCTCTTTCAGCGATACGGGACTGCCGATTGATGAGAACCAGCGTTTCAAATGATTGATCCCTTCCGCCGCCGCTTTCAGGTCGTCCTTTTCTTTGATATGAAAAAGCTCTCTTCCCAATCGGGCAAATTTCGATGGGTTTTTGGGCATGGCATAGATCATCCAGCCTGGCAGTGTTATGCTCAGGCCTGCGCCGTGTGCAATATCGTAAAATGCACTCAGTGAGTGTCCCATCATATGAGCGGGAAAGCTGACAAGACCCATGCCTGCCGTTGTCAATCCGTTGAATGCGAGTGTTGCCGACCACATCATGTTGGCTCTGGCGTTATAATTTTGAGGATCATTAAGAACTATTTCTGTGCTTTCCATAACGGTTTTCATTATCCCTTCAACCAGTCTGTCCTGGAGCGGGCTCTCCGGTTCCCTGTTGTTAAAATAGCCTTCCAACATGTGCGTAATGATGTCTACGGCGCTGTAGGCACTATAATCAGGGGTAAGCGAATACAGAACGGTGGGATCAAGGACAGACGACTTGGGCTGTATAAAGGGAGAGACGATGGTGAGTTTCTGTGCGCCTTCCTCCTTTGTAATGACAGCCGTGGGATTCATCTCCGAGGCGCTGGCGGACACGGTAACAACGGTCAAAATGGGAATAGCGCCTCGTATCTTTTTCTTAAAGGTGAAAAACTCCCAGAGATCTTCACCGGGATCCGCCTTTACACCCACAGCGATCGTCTTTGCCGTATCGATCACGCTGCCCCCTCCTACGGCAAGTATGACGTCAACATTTTCGCGCCGGGCAAGTTCGATCCCCTTGAGAACATGGGAGAGAACAGGATTCGATCTGGCGCCGGGAAATTCCACGATGGAAAGGTTTGCCTCATTGAGAGAGGAGATCACCTGATCATATATCCCATTTCTTTTGATACTGCCCCGGCCATAGACCAGAAGTACCTTCTTTCCGCATCGATTGACTTCACTGCCTATACGGGCAATCATTCCCTGGCCGAAAATAATCCGGGTCGGATTTTCGAATACGAAGTTTTGCATAATATCATGTCACTCCTTTCGAAATGTTAATGAACCGCCGCTCATTTCATGAGAAACTGGTTCTGTTACCGAGTCATGGAAACCTCCAGAATAGGCAAATGCTTTTAAAATAAGCGAGAAGGAAGAAATAAAACGAGAAGGGAAACAAAAAATATTTTCCAACTGAATTGTGACAGGAACATGCGCTGTAATATTTCAAGTATAGGAAAAACTGTTCTTGCATGTCAAGAAGAAAGGCTCCCGGTAGGTGGTGTATAAGGTTAATCCGGAAATAGCAGTGCAGTACTTTATGATAACGGCGTCCCAATGAGTATTACCATTTAAATGTTGCATTTTGAAAAAATTGCCAAAAACAAGACTACAGGAAGTTGTCCGCATCTTACCTGAACAGAAAATAAGCTGTCAAGACTTTGCGCCTTTCATCCCGAATTCAATAAATTAATTCGATTAGCAACTATGCACATTAGTATTTGCTATCAGTAAGTCTGAACTTGGTTAAATTCAAATAAATCTAAGCTCTTGTACAAAGGTTGTAGACAAGATTTTATCATGAATCGAAGATTTCCGGAAATGCCTCTTAACGCCAAGTTAAGGGGCGCGGCGGCTTTTTGCCGTGTCCCTTAGTTGTGGTTGGGCAGCAAATTTCTGACCAACATTCGATTAGCCTTTGACAAGGTGCAATAGACAGGGTTTACTTCAGGGTCTGATCCCAACTCTTCTTGCCATCTGGATCGTACCAGCCTTGGAAACGAAGCGCGCTGGGTACTTCACGCACCTTCCAGTACCCGTTGTTACTGCTGACGTATTTCCTCAGCGATTCGAGGATCTTGCCGTAGTCCTTCCGGTCTTGTTCGCTGAGTGTCACATTGGAGATCCGAGCGTTCAGGAACTGTATGGTCGCATCTCTGAGCAGCGCCAGATCGCTCTGAGGCCACTGCACGAGCTCCAGGTCGTTATCGGGATTCTTGTCAGCATCATTGGCCGTCAGGATCTGCTTCAGCTTGGCGCCTTGCTGTCTGAGGTTTTCGCCATACGACGACAGGACGTGGTCGCGACCAACGCTCATGACAAGCGCCTGCTGGGCCGGGCTTAACTTGTTCCATACGCTCTTATTGATGATCATGTAGGTGATCAGGAACTGCTGGTGCCAGCCGGGGAAGTGCAGGTACCGAGTCCCCACAGTACCGGGATTTCCCTCGGGAAGTCCGAAAAGCTGTGAGAAGTCGTCGAGGGGAGTAGCGAATTCATACGCCTGAATCTGGCCGTCGACCACGGCCTTGACCAGAGACCCACCCCCGGCGATGGCCGTGATAAACTTGATGTTCTTTTTCGGAATCACGCCACCCGCTACCAGGTTGTCACATGCGCGATCGAGAACGTACTGAGCCGGCGGGAGGTAGCGGAACGTCCAGTTCTGCTGACACAACCCGGCCAAGCCGACGCCGGCCGTTGATCCGACATTACCTATCGGCAGCATGAAGTAGCCGGAGCCCTGTTGACTGCTTCCGACAATGGGAACCGCCACAACGTTCTTGCCGCTTTTGTCAAGTATTTGCCGGAGCAGGTCGAGGCCGCTCTCTGTGCCTTCGATCGACTTCCCATAGAGAAAGCCTATGAACTCATCGAAGTTGGGGCCGAAGGGAACTGCCGAATTGTAAATAAACCCCCATGCCGGGTTGAGGTCCGATCCCGAAATATAGGCGGCGTCGAACCCTTTCCCTCCCGCCAAAGGTCCCCCAGCGCCGACGGCGGCCACAATATCTTTGAACTTTTTGGGAATCGCCGGGGTCGGCGTGTACTTGGTGAACTTGACCTCCCCGGCCTTACCGAGAACGGTCGTCGAAATGCTCAGCAGCTTGGCGGCATATTCATCCGCGGGAGGGCCGATTGCCGCCGAGCCACTAAAGCTGCGAAAGGAAATATCCAGCGCCAGAGCGGATTGCGCCGCCAACAAGATTGCACAAGCAAACGCCATAACAGTGGCACCGAAAAACGACAGGTGTTTTGTGTGAGATGCCATACGTTCATCACCTCCATGAACTGTGTAACTTCTGCCCAAATTTGAAGTAGCCATTTTGTCCTCCTTTCATTTACGTGATCAGCGCCTAACTATTTATTTACTCTTATTCAACAAAACCCCGCACTCTTTTGAGAAACGGGGTTTCAATAATCAATCCATGGCACCCTCACGCAGGGTTTATATGGTTCAGAAACATAATCGCTGCTGATACATACGTTTTTTTTATTATCACGAATTACAAAAGAAATCTATTGTAAAAAGGAAAATCGGGTTGGTAAGAATTACAAAAAAACATTCACTTTCTTCTTGAGCGGAAGAATAAAGGTTCAGGCTTTGCCCCTTTGATCCTGTAATCAATAAACCGGACCGATAGTCGGATATGAACGATAGTATTTGTTACCGATATTCATGGCAAAACGTAATTTGACAGTGTCCGTCATCTTGGAAATCTTAAAATACTGAAAATCACCAATCATGGGTTAATCCCGCTACTGCTCAGGCGGGTTCAAGAGGAAGAGGAAACGGGCCTCTGAAATCGGAGATTCCCGACTCTGTACTTATCCCTGCGCCCGTGAAAACTACCAAGTAGTGGGACTCACACATCAACTGTGCCAATGTTTGGATTCTTTTTTCCAGATCCCCGTTCATCGTTTATGTAATAAAACACTTTCCACCGGAGCGGTCAAGAAGGGAAGAATCGTTGCAGGGGGAAACCATCAACTCCTCCCTTTGGTAAAGGGAGGGTGGGAGGGATTTTAAAAGCGCTAAAGTATTATGCGGAAGTTAGTTTATCTATTGGCGATTAGAAAGAGATAGTTATAGGTGGATAATTGATCAAAAAGTGCCTGGACGAAGGTTTTAAAAAATAAAGGGGCTGCAAATCGCAGCCCCTTTATGGTAGGTGTCCACCTTATGGAAAGAATTAACAAAGAAAAGAATTTTTTCCTGATAGGTCCCCCTTTTCTAAAAGGGGAATATGGAATCTATTTTCGTAGGAATGACAATTTGAGACGAAACCGTCAAATTTATCCTCCAACTTAACTCTTCAGTAATCCTCGTTTGCGCCAATCGGCGATGGTTTTCTCCAGCCACGTCTGAGTGGCATCGCCATGCATCAGGTCGGGCAAATCGCGCTCTGCATTCTCTGGCTCGATGAGAATCAGCCAGCCTTTGCCGTAAGGATCCGAGTTCAACAAACCCGGCTTATTCATGACCTCCGGGTTGATTTCGATTACCTGTCCCGCGATGGGCGCTCTGAGTGGCCCGACGTACTTGCCCGCTTCCATCGTTCCGAACGGCTTGCCCTTGGCAATGGGCCGGCCCGGCGGCTTGAGCCGGACGGCGGTCACCGCTCCGGCTGATCGCTGGGCCAGGTCATTTAGCCCAACGGTTGCCCGTGTGCCTTCCATGCGCATCCACAGGTGATCATCCGGATGGTAATAGAGTTCATCCGGCAAATTGATTCCTTCGACTTGAGCCATACGGACCTCCTTAATTGTGAGACCTTTGAAAAATGCCTCCTTTTCGTCATTCCCACCCCCGATAAGTGCATTCGAGGGCAGGCTCCGGTGGAAATCCATAAAAAATTGAAAATAACTTTATCCTGATACGTCCCCCTTTGTAAAGGGGGATACAGGGGGATTTTTCTAACGATTATCAAATCCCCCCAACCCTCCTTTGCTAAAGGGGGGAATATACGGTGGCTATTCTCGTAATAGTGATAAGGGTCATTTGTCCAGGGCCTCGGCCAGCAATTCTACGATGTCTTTCACTGTGACATCGGGAGCGGTTTGCTCTGCTCCGCGCGTCAACGTCCGCACGCACTGTGGGCAGGCGGTCACGATGACCTGTGCGCCGGTTGCAGCCAGCTTGCCTGCCGTTCGCGCCGCCACGCGCCCGGTCAACGCCGGGTCTACCATTTCCAGGTCGCCGCCGCCGCCGCAACACAGCCCCCGCTCGCGCCGCTCGTGTACCTCGATGAGCTGCAGACCCGGGATTGCCGCCAGCACCGCGCGCGGCGCATCATACACCCCACCATTACGCGCCAGGTCGCACGGATCGTGGTACGTGACTATTCGTTTTACATCCTTCATCGGCAACCGTTGGGCAGCAGTCAACTCTGCCAGCAACTCGGTCGAGTGGAGCAGCCGCACGCCGGGCAAATGGCGAGCGTATTCTTCAAGCCACATCATCCGGCAGGCCGGGCAGTTAAAGACGATGGTTGTTGCGCCGATCGCGCGGACATGTTCCAGGTTGCGCTCAATCACCGCGTGCGCCTGTTCATGCATCCCGGCGGCAAGCAGCGGAAAGCCGCAGCAGATTTCGCCTTCGCCCAGGATCGTGAAATCCACCCCGGCGGCTTCGAGTACGCGGACAAACGCCTCGGCGATGCGCTGGACGCTCGGCGAAAAGGACGTCAAACAGCCGACAAAATAGACCATCCCGGCCTGATCCCGTTGGTAGAGATCGGCGGGGGCATCATCCATATACTCGACCCAGCCGGCCCGTTCGTCGTTCGGGTAGCCATAGACGTTGCCGGTCTTGGCGACGTTATCGCGCGCCGCCGCCAACCCTTGGGGCGACAGGTCTCGCGCGACTGTTTGCCTGCGCGCCTCCAGCCAGAACCGGCGCAGATCAATGCGCGTTGAGCAGACCTGGGTGCAGTGTCCGCACAGCGTGCATTGGTAGAGCCGCGTCATCTGATCTGCGGTCGGCGGTGTTCCCTCCATGATCAGCCGGGTGAGTTGAATGCGGCCGCGTGGCGAGCATGATTCCCAGCCGACGCCCGCGTAGGTCGGGCAGACCGCCCGGCAATAGCCGCAGTAAGCGCAGATGACTGCTTCGGCCATCAGTCCTTCGAAAAAGGCCTGATCCTTCATGGCCGCTCCCTTCCCAGTGCGATGTGCGCCGCGCCAAGCACTGTAGCTCCTATGCCAAACGTGATCGGCCACAACGGGAACGACGCCTGATACAACTTGCCTGGATTCATGATGCCCGACGGATCAAGCCGCGCCTTGCGCCGCCTGAGCTCGGACAATCGAGTCCGGCTGAACAACCGGGGCAGGTAGGCCGAGTTCCACAGCCCGACACCGTAGGGCCACCCACCATAGCGCGCGGCCAGGTCGTGCAACCGCTTGGTGAATCCAAGCGCCGCCAGGTATTTTACTGTACGTCGCTCGTCGGTCGGATAGAGAGACATGACCAGGGCCATGTCCGGTGCGACGGCCAGGCCATAAGTACCGATCAGCAAACGGCTGCGTTCGGCCAGGGCCTTGACCGACTTGAGGTAGTGGTGCAGCGCGTCTATCGGCAGCCACGATTCGGCAGCCAAAAGCGTTGGCCCGGCCCGCTTGGCGCGCAGGTGATACAGGCGCAGATTCCATTCCTCCAGCGCCAGGTCGGAAGACAGCTCGCACCCCGCCACACGGGTCAGCCTGTCTTTGCCCTGATTGACCTCATACGGCTCGCCCTGGAAACTTACCAGGAGCAAGCTTTTCTCGCTGACAGGAAAATGTGACTGCGGCAAGTCGAGCGGAATGTGGAACCCGGCGCGCGCCAGCAGGCGCAGGTAGCCGCTGTCGGCGAAAAAGATGGTGAAGGGGCGTGGCTCAGCGCGGGCGAGCGAGACGACGTTCCGGCCGAGTGTGTTCAGGTCATCGAAGGCGAACAGGTGATGAGACTCAGCGGCAGGACGCGGGCGGATGGTCAGTTCAACCTGGGTGATCACGCCCAAGGTGCCTTCGGCGGCGACGAACCAGTCGAGCGGCGGATCGCTTTCGCGCGTGACGTTGACCAGCTCGCCATTCGGCAGCGCCACTTGCAAGCTGACCAGTAGCTCGCCCACTCCGCCGTACTTGAGACTGCCCATGCCGTGACCCTGCATACTCACCCAACCGCCGACAGTCGCCGAGACCGCGCTTGACGGATACGACTTGACGGCAAAGCCCCTCTGTTGCAAGGCGTCATCCAGATCAAACCAGGTGGTGGCCGGCAGCACTCGAACGGTCTGCCGCGCGGCGTCCAGCTCGATTCCATCGCGCAGGTCATTCACATCCAGCACCCATCCCCCACGCACGGGCACGGAGTTATAGTAGCTAGTGCTGGCGGCGGCGCGGGGTGTGACCGGGATGCGCTCGCGCGCGGCATGGCGCATCACCTCGGCCACGTGCTCGGCGGTGCCGGGCCGGATGACGGCATCGGGCAGCGTCAGGAAAAACGGCTTGACCATGATGGCCGGGACAGGGGCCAGGTCGCGCGAATACAGCTTGCGCTCGATGGCGTCCTCGGTCACGCGGTCAGCCGGAATGGTAGGGAATGTTATCACCGATTTTAAAATTTTGTCCCTTTTCGAGGTCATTTTTCGGGATTCCCGATCAATGCATCAAACACGTTACAATAGCTTTAGAAACGTCAAGCATATCATTTACAGGCACAAAACATCCCCTTCCGGCCCAGGTTATTCATCTATGCTTTCCTACTATTCACTCCTGCAATCTTCCGCAGGTCTTTCTTTTCGGCCACCACAATCTTTAAAAGGAGTTGAAACAACCCTTCCATGTCCCGCAGGTCGATCATTTCGACGGGTGAGTGCATATACCGGACTGGTATCGAAATCATTAACATTGGTATCCCTCGTGAAAGAAAATGCTTGCCGTCGGTGTATCCGCCGGTAGGGCCTGTTTGGAGGGAAATTGCCTCTTTCTTGCTGAGGCTTATAACCCACCGGGCCAGTTCCGGAGTTGAAATTGAGTGGTGATCCATCATCCGCAAAATAGGTCCATTTCCGAGTACAGATGGACCATAGTGAAAAGGAATCCCCGGTACATCGGCGCTGGAATAGGAATCGACGGCAAACATGACGTCCCATAGCCCCCTGCTTGCGAGAACCTGCCCGCCAATTGCGCCAATCTCTTCTTGAACCGTCCAGGCGAAGGTTATTTCAGAATCAAGTTTTTTCTTGTATGCCTCTTCCAACAATTTAATCAACAAGGCGCATCCGAATCGGTCATCGATAGCCCGTGCCGCGCAACGATTTTGGTTTAAAATAATAAAATCTTTTTTAAATATTATGGGGCTCATGATCTTAGTTCCCAGAGATTCTGCTTCTTTTCTTGAGGAGGCGCCGATATCGACAAAGATCTTGTCCCAGGTCGGAACTTCACGAAGACGTTCAAAATCCTCCAGGGAGGTGTAAAGATGGGGTGGTCTTATCCCGATGACACCCGGAACTTTACCGCCCTCACTAATAATTTCGACAGTACGACCGATCAAAATCCTGTCATCAACCATGCCCACTTTCCGGATTCTTAAAAAACCATCATCTTCAATATAACTGACGACCATCCCGATTTCGTCCATGTGGGAGGCGAAAAGAATTCTGGGAGTTCCGGCTCCGATAGTAGCCGTCACATTTCCCACAGGATCAACCTTCGGCGCCGTGAACTTTTCAATTCTCTTTATGATAAAATCTCTTATCGGTGATTCGTAACCGGAAAGGCCGGGTTGGAAAATAAGTTCTTTCAATAAGTCCAACATACACCCCTCCTTTTAAAGAGAAGAAAGGGGGGTATACCCCCCTTTCTCAAAAAATGAGATACCTCTATCGCACCATCTACTATCACATGTTATTTTTTCTACCCTTTGAGTTTTCCACCCGGCTTTCTCATTCCCATTAACTTTCGAAATTCAGCGGGCGCAATGATCTCACGTCCAAGGAGCTCAATCATTTGCTTGGCTGCCAGGTAGGTTTCGAGATTGTTCTTAATTTTGTCATCTCGATGTGGCCATCTCCATACGGAATCCTCCATACCAACCCGAATATGAAGGCCAAGAAGGAGGGCAAAAGCCGTGAGGAACGATGATGCCCTGCCGGATGCACAGACAACAATTTGAGAACCTTCATCGATTTCCTTTATTCTGTTTGTATAGTGCATCAGTACTTCAACCATAGCTTTGGGATTCTGCATTGGCGAGCCGCCGGGGAGCGTCGGGAGAATAATCCAGTAATAGGGTTTCTCCAGAAGCCCGGTCTTAATTAGATATCGATTCGCGTTGTCGATATCACCGTCACTGTAAACAGCAACTTGCGGTTTGACGCCGAGTTCCTGGCAAATTCGCGTCTTTTCAATCATGACATGAGGCGGTTTCACAAAGACGGTATCTCCACAGTAGGCGGCCACACTATTAATGGGTGTCTGATCAAAGAGCCCATCTTGTAAACACTCGATCATTTTTGGCCATTCGCCTTTCTGAAATGGGACCATACATCCGCACACGATCCTATCAGGATACTGTTTCCTTATGGGGTCAATCACGTAGTGAAAAAGTTCGGGATCCAACACATTGTATCCGTCCTTATCCCGAACATGAATATGTACGTTCGGAGCTCCCGCTTCAAGGCATGCCAAAGCCTGCTCTTTAATTTCATCCGGTTCGATGGGGTGATTTGGGTTACCCTTCTTACTGTAAAAGGCTCCAACAATGGTCTGAGACACAAATACTTTTTTGGGAATGTTCCACTTCGGCTGAACCTCAACCCCAATACCGTATTTAGTATTGACGGGATCAACAATCTCCGGAAGGCCATACGGAATCCAGATGCATTGGAACTCTTCATGTCCTCCCAAAGGAGTAGGGTCTTTTTTCCACTCGTTTACCCATTCCCAATTTACTTTTCCCTTTGTCATAGTGACACCTCCTTTTTTCTTATTTAATAAACCCCTTAATTCTTTGATGCAGCGGCCAAAGAGCTTTAAAGGCCACCGGTGATGAACTTGGCTTTCTCCGAGGCCAGGAAGGCCACCATGCAGGCGATATCTTCCGGATCGCCGTGATGTCCCAGGGGGATGTTCTGCTTGGCGAACCAGTCAATGGCTTCCGGCCCTGACATCCCAATGAGCTTGCCCAGTTGCTCACCCAGTTGTCCGGGGCCCTCCCACAGCGGTGTGTGGATGGGCCCGGGGCAGACAGCGTTTACCAGGATGTTATCCTTGGCCAGATAGTTGGCCAGATCCTTGGTGAACATGATCACGGCTGCTTTGATAGAGTCATAGTCCACCAGGCCGCCCGGTTGCTTCCCGAAGATCGAGGAGATATTGATGATCCGTCCCCAGCCCTGCTTCCGCATGCACGGGACGACCTCCTTGGAGCACTGAATGAGGCCGAAGAACATCAGGTCCATGTTATAACGGAACTCTTCCTCGGGAAGCTGCATCAAGTCGCTCAACCGGCCTGTACCGGCATTGTTCACCAAGACATCAATGCGCCCGAACTTTTCGATGGTCTTGGCTACCATGCTCTTGATGTCTTCCGGTTTAGAGACATCTGCCTGGATGGCGAGGACCTGCATCCCCTTGGATTTGATCTCCTCGGCCGCCTTCTCTAAGGCTTCCTTACCGCGAGCGCAGATGGCCACGTCGCACCCTTCTCCGGCCAGTACCAGGGCGCAAGCCTTACCGATGCCCCGGCTGGCCCCGGTGACCAGCGCTACCCTTCCTTTTAATCCCATGTCCATTGTTTATCCCTCCTTGCATAGACTACTTAAGACCTTTGAAAAATACCCCCTCACGTCATTCCGGCGGAAGCCGGAATCCAGAACTATATGAAATAACTGGATTTCGGGTCACGCCCGGAATGACGAAGAAAGGATTCAATTAGAAATTCAAAGTTCTCTACTTGTGGAGTTGCCAACAGCTCCTGAACTGAAAACACCGGGCATCATTTTCCCTGCCCGGACTTCTTCCGCATGGTACGAGCTGCGCACTAAAGGCTCGGCCATGACCATTTGAAAACCCAGGGCTTGACCTACCTCACGATACCACGCGAACACGACCGGGTGGACGTGATCGGCCACCTCGATTTGCCGGCTCGTCGGCTGAAGATACTGGCCGATGGTCAGAATGTCGCAACCGGAGCGGCGCAGGTCACGCATTGTCTCGATCACTTCACCGCACGTCTCGCCCAGGCCGACCATCAACCCTGATTTGGTTGTCAGTCTTCGCTGTTTGGCCCAGGCCAGCACGGCCAGCGAACGGCGATACCCGGCCTTGGCCCGCACTTTGTTAGACAGCCGCTCGACGGTCTCAACATTGTGATTGAACACATCGGGCCGTGCGGCGGCCACAGTGTCCAGAGCCGGGAGCGACCCGCAGAAATCGGGAACAAGTACCTCGACCGTCGTACCGGGCAAGCGGTTACGAATGGCCTGGATGGTCAAGACGAACTGGCCGGCGCCGCCATCGGGCAGGTCGTCGCGCGTGACCGAGGTGAAGACGACATGATGCAGACCCATTCTCACAGCCGCCTCGGCGACACGGCAAGGTTCCTGTGGATCGGGTGGAAGCGGGTGGCCGGATTTCACGTTGCAAAAGCGACAGTGACGAGTACACACATTGCCGAGCAGCATGAACGTGGCCGTGCCCCGCGCCCAACATTCACCGATGTTCGGACAGGCGGCTTCCTGGCAAACAGTATGTAAACTCAAATCGGCGACCAATTGCTCAATTCTCGCCGTCGCTTCCTGGGGCGCGGGAGCAACCAGCCATGGCCCGGGCATCAAACGCGGCGCGACCTGGCGCATGAACACGCGGCTAAAGGCAGCAGCGAAACTGTGTTCGACTTCCTCCATCGCCACTGGCTTCCCCAGGACTGCCCGCATGGATGTGACGCCACGGCTGTTCAAGCCGCACGGGACGATCAACTGAAAGTGTGCCATGTCGGGATCAACATTGAGCGCCAGTCCGTGAGTCGTCACCCGATCCTGCACCGCCACGCCCACTGCCGCGATCTTGTCTCGTCCGATCCATACGCCCGGGTGCCGCTCGACACGCCTGGCGGCGATGTCCCATTCGTTCAGAACCTCCAGCGCGACCTGCTCCAATCGCCATAGATAATCATGCAGGTCATCGTTCGGCAATTTCAGGATTGGATAAACAACCAGTTGGCCCGGGCCGTGATACGTCATGCGTCCACCGCGCTCGGTTGGGATGACTTCAATGCCGAGTTGCCGGAGATAGTCGGAGGATGCACGCAAATCTTCGCTTCCGCCTGCACAACCCAGCGTGATGACCGGCGGGTGCTCGACGAGAAGCAGCGCATCTCCCATGTCACCCCGACGGCGGGCGTCAACGCCTGGCCAAGGATCGCTCGCCCGGCCTCCACCATACTCTCGCTCAGCGTCGGGTGAATCCGGATAGCCCACGCAAAATCCTCAGCCAGGGCTTCGAGCTGGATACCCAGTGTCGCTTCGGCGATCAATTCGGTCGCCCGGTGGCCGACGATGTGAACGCCCAAGACCTTGCCCAGCTTGCGGTCGGTGACGAACTTGATGCCGCCTTCGACCTCGCCCAGGCCCATCGCCCGCGTGTTTGTTCCATAGGCGATGTTGGCGACCTCAACGTCGTAGCCCTTGTCAGTTGCCTCGTCTTCGGTCAGGCCGACGGTAGCGACTTCGGGGATCGAGAACGCATAGCGCGGCACCGCGCGTTGATCCAGGCGGCGATTGCGTCCCATCGCGTTTTCCGCGGCCACCAGACCCCCGGCCGTTGCCAGCGAGGAATACATCCGCCCGCCGGTCAGATCGCCCAGGGCATAGACGCACGGCACGCTCGTCTGCATGCGGGCGTCCACGATGACGGCGCCGTCGGCCAGTTTGACACCTGCCTCCTCCAATCCCAGCCCGTTGGTCGCCGGGACGCGACCGGCCCATAGCAATTTGTCCACCACGACCGGAGTCTCGCCCTTCAAACCGGACAGGGTGACATCCAACCCCCCGCCGGTGCGCATCGCGGACTTGACGCGGACGTCGTTCATCACCTGGATGCCCTGGTTCTGCAAGATGCCCTGGAGCCGCTGACCGATTTCGTAATCTTCCATGGGCAAGGGGTATGGCCCGTCCACGGCGAGCGTCACCTGGCTGCCCAGCGCGGCATATAACGTGGCAAACTCGATGTCAGACGCACCCCCGCCCCAGATGAGCAGCCGGCCCGGCACCGAGTCGAGCTTGATCGCCTCGTCGGGCCGCAGGACATCCTCCACGCCAGGCGGCAACGGCGCCCACCGCGCCCCGGTCGCCAGGATGATGGCGCGGGTTGCCCGCAAGCGTTGTCCATCCACCTCGACCGTCTTCGCATCCACGAGACGGGCCTGGCCCTGAACGATCTCGATGCCAAAGGTCGGCAGCAGGCCCGTTATCCCCTCGCGCAAATCTTGAACGATGCGATCCTTGCGAGCAATCATCCCGGGCACATTGAGCGAGGCTGGTCCTACCTGGATGCCCATGTCACCGGCCTGGCCGATGCGCCGGTACAACTCGACGCTCGCCAGCAGGCTGGTCAAGGGGATGCAGTTGTTATTGACGCAGTTACCGCCCAGGTGTGCACGCTCAATCACGGTCACCTGCGCGCCAAGCTGTGCGGCGCGAGTCGCGGCGGCAGTCCCACCCGGTCCCCCTCCTATAACGATGATATCCGGCATAAAAACCTCCATTGTCATTACGGGCAACTGACCTCGTTTTTCGCATCGAGGTTATTGATGTAAAATACTTTATATTCCCTCTCCCTCGATGGGAGAGGGGCAGGGTGAGGGTGAAAAACACATAAATATCATTACGTTCTATTTCCCCCTCCCTCAATCCCTCCCACCAGGGGAGGGAAGTTTAAGAGGTCGAAATGACATAATGTTGTTTTTCAAAGAAAACCCCGTCTATCGATAGGCGGTACATTCCTGTGCCGCCGGTAGTGCATAAAGGGTTTGAACTGTCCGTGGCAGATATGTCACTGCTGCGCGAGAAGCATGATCGCGTTTGTTAAATCGCCGGTTGTCAGGCCTGGCGATTGAATGGCGATGCTGCGATACATATCTTCGATGCGTGCCCGGACGGCGCTCGCTTCCAACGCCGTCCCGCGCAACGCCTGTTCGAGCACGCCCGGCGCGAACTTGGGCAGCATCGTGAAATCGCCGGAGAGCGTTACATCGTCAATCCGCCCGTCGCGCACCCGGGCGGTCACACGGATGAGGCCTCCCGGCGTTTTCAAAGCCACTTCCCGCACGCGCACATCCTGGTGAATCTTGACTCCGGCTTGCCGCAAGCCCCCCTTTTGGTACAGCCACTCGTCCGTCACAAATTGCTCGTCAAGTTCCACTGCAAGCGCAAGCTCCCTGGCGGTCAGCTCGCCGCGCAAGATGGGGCGTCCGAGTGTGGCTTGCGCCTTTCCCATATAAATCTTGATAACGGCGTCGCGGTCAGGCGTATAGCCGAGCTGACGCGTCATCGTCGTCATGTACTCGTTGAGCGACTGGAAAATTTTGTCGCGCATCTTTTCCGACGAGACCTTGAGCACTTGCGACATCAACTCGAAATTGAAATCGAACATCAGCGATCCGACGACGACTTCGGCCATGCCCATCTGCGCCGCGCCCGTGCCGCCTATTTTTTTGCCCTCCACGTGTACGTCATTGATGGGACGATAGTGTGCGGGGATGCCAATCGTGTGATACGTTTCGACGAGCGGCTTGACATACAGCGCAAAGCGCTCGTTAATGTCGCACGGCAGCAAGTCTCGGTGAAAAACCCACTGCATAAACAATTGGTTCTTATCGAGATACACCGCGCCGCCGCCAACTTCGCGTCGAACCATCGGCAATCCGTGCGCGTGGCAGTACTCTACATCTATTTCTTTTTCGAGTTCCTGATGAAAGCCGATGCAGACGTATGGCTCGCTCGGCGCGACGAGAATGATGGTGTCGTGCGTGTTCCCGTCAAGAGCGTAGGCAACGGCGTGGTAAATCGTTTGCGAACGAATCGGCGGAACATGCCCCAGGTCGAGCAAGCGAATGGCGTCCATGGTTCAAGCTTTCCGGTTACACATCCACCGGGCAATCCTCACACAAGCAGCCGGTACGGATTCTCTATCATCTCCTTGAGCGACCGCATGAACTCGGCGCCCGTCGCGCCGTCAATCAGGCGATGATCTATTGTCAGGCTGAGCACCATCATTTTCCGCCGGGCGATCTGGTCGTCGTGGACGACCACCCGCTCGACGATCCGGCCCACGCCCATGATCGCGGCCTCCGGCGAATTAATGATGGGCGTAAAGCCGTCAATGCCATAGGCGCCCAGGTTGGTGATGGTGAAGGTGCTGCCCATCACTTCGTCCACCGTCAGCGTGTCTTCCCGCGCTCCCTGCGCCAGTCGCCGGACTTCCCGGGCGATTTCCTGCACTGTCCGCTTGTCGGCGTCGCACACAACGGGGACAATCAGCCCATCTTGCAGCGCCACGGCGACGCCGATGTGAATGGACTCGATCTGATGAACCTCGTCGCCGATGAGCGTCGCGTTCAGCATAGGATGAAGTTTGAGCGTCTTGGCTACGGCCTTGACCGCCAAATCAGTGTATGTCACATCAAAATCAGCCTTGACCTGCTCGCGCAACCTGACCAGGTCGGTGACGTCCACTTCCATCATCATGGTCAGTTGAGCCATGTTGTGCAGGCTCTCGACCATGTGTTCGGCGATGGCCTGGCGCATCCCGGCGAACGGGAAGACGCGGGCTGCAGGCGTGGCCGCCTCTGTCGGCGCGGCTGATGACGGGGCCTTAGCCTGCGCTTCAAAAGCCAGAACATCCTGCTCGGTGATCCGTCCGCCGATGCCGGTGCCGGGGATCTCGGCCAGTTTAAGACCGCGCTGCTCGGCGAGCTTACGGGCCGCCGATGTCGCCAGCACCTCGGCGGCTTGAGCGATTTCATCGATAAAGCGCGTTACGTCTGTCTCGGTCACCATGCCATCGGGCCCGGTGCCTTTCGCTTGAGCCAGGTCAATTCCCTTCTCCTTTGCCAGTCGGCGGGCAGCCGGGGAAGCCAACACAAAGCCGGGCTTGGCCGGGGGTGGAGCGGCCGGCGCGGGAACCTCAGTCGTCACAGCCGTAGCGGCGGCTGCCGGAGCGACATCCTCGACTGCCGGGACCGGCTCGCCGGGCGCAGTAATAAAAGCGATGACTGAGTTTATGGGCCGCGTTTCTTTCTCCCTGACAATGATGCGCAGCACGCCCGACTCGGGCGCTTTGAGCTTGTAAGTGATTTTTTTGCTCATCACGACGGCGATCTCTTCGTCCTTGTTCACCCAGTCGCCGTCGCGCTTGTTCCACTTGGCGACAATTCCTTCGGTCATCGCCATACCTAACTTGGGCATGATTATCTTGATCGCCACAGATCAGTCCCTCTCTTTCGAGTTGCCAAGCCGTTGAAAAACTCCGCAGCGGGTGGCTTCTTCCATGCAACGGGCAATATCCACGACGCGGGGGCCATTATTCGTCAGTCGGACGGTGATCGTCCGCGTGCCGTACACCTCTATAGAGCGCTCGCCATCGAGGGCAATGGTGCAGGGATTGGAACTCAGCGTCACCGTGCTTCCAACAGGCACCAGGTGGTGTTCCCGAACGGGGACTCGCGTGACCAAGCCCGGCCCTATCGGGGCGAGCACCTGTGTGCCGCCTGGACCGAGCGCCAGGTACATCCCATACCCATCGCGGGCGCTCAGCGCCTGAAAGCAACTGCCGACCGACGACAGGCCGATGCTGCCCGGCTCGGCGCGCGCCAGGACAATTTCCTGGATGTGGCTGTGGTCCCAGATGGCCCGCGTGGCAATCCACAGATCACAACTGGACAGTACGTCCACCAGCGCAATGTCCACCAGCTCGCCGTCAATATACACTTCCAGCCGCTTGGCTTGATAAGTCACTGCCTCCGCATCCACCGCGCCCAGCGCGACCAAACCGGCGGCCATCCCCGCGATGGTGCCTTCGACCATCACAGGAAAGACGTTGTTGGTGCCGGTAGAGATCGTGACGATGGGGACGCAGCCGCTACCTTTCCCTACGACGCGGTTAGTGCCATCGCCGCCCAAGACCACGATGCTGCCGACATTCATCTCGCTCAGCCGCCTTGCCGCCGTAGTCGAATCCTCGTCGGTTGATATCATCGGCATATCCAGAATGTCGGCGCGCAGCGAGGACAGTCTCAACATATCCAACGCCCTTTCTCCGATGCCATAGTAATCGGGCATGATGCTCACCCGATCAATGCCGATGGCGTCCAGGGCCAGCAGCACCCGTTGCAGGATGTTGACCTTTTCGTTGTTATTGAACACCGACGCATGGGCGACCAGGCGGCGGATGTCCTTACCGGAAGCCGGGTTGGCGATGATCCCTACATGCGACATGGAGTGTCTTTCTTTGTTCTTTACAATGCTCCGCTCCGTAGATTACATCCGGAGCTTTCGAATGTCACCAGACAGTTTTATGAAAGCATAAGATACTTGGGCGGTATTGCCCTTAAAAGCACTTAGCTATCAGCCGTCAGCCTGAGCACGTTATGTGTATTTGGCCAAAAACTGATAGCTGAGTGACAACCATAGTTATGCGACAGCCTCCTTGACTGCGGCAACGATTTTGGCCGGGCTGGGAATATAGGCATCCTCCAGCGGAGGGCTAAATGGTACCGGCGTGTGCGGTGCCGTGACCGTTCGCGGCGCCGAGTCCAGGTAGGCAAATGCCTGCTGAGCGGCCAGCGTGACAATGTCATTGGCGACACTGCAGCGCGGATTGCTCTCGTCCACGACCACCAGACGGTGAGTCTTTTTGACCGATTCGAGAATGGTGCTTTCGTCCAGCGGTGAGAGACTTTGCGGGTCAACAACTTCGACGTCAATACCGTCCTTGGCCAGAGCTTCTGCCGCTTGCAGGGCAAACAGCCTCATGCGACCGATGGCGACCACGGTCACGTCCTTGCCGGTGCGGGCGATCTCGGCCTTGCCGAGCGGGACGATATATTCGCCCTCAGGCACCGGTCCCGACGAGTCGAGGAGTACGAGATGCTCCATGTAAATCACCGGGTCGTCGTCGCGGATGGCCGCCATGAGCAGGCCCTTGGCATTGTATGGTGTGGAAGGCGCGACGACCTTGAGGCCTGGCATGTGTGTAAAGATCGAATACAGCACAGCCGAGTGCTGGGCGGCTGCGCGAAAGCCGGCGCCGTACAGCGTGCGGATCACCATCGGCACCTTGGCCTTGCCGCCGAACATGTAGCGCATCTTGCCGCCCTGGTTGAAAATCTGATCCAGGCACACGCCTAAAAAGTCTACAAACATCAACTCGGCGATGGGGCGCAGACCGGTGGAAGCCGCGCCGACGGCCGCGCCGATGAACGACGATTCGCTGATGGGTGTGTCTCTCACGCGCGACCGGCCAAACTCTTGGACGAGGCCCTTGGTGACGCCCAGGTCACCGCCCCACGCTTCCTCGCCCTTTTCCTCCAGATGCGTAGCCGCGCCGCCCGCCACGTCCTCGCCCATCAGAATCACAGCGGAGTCACGTCGCATCTCTAGCCGGATGGCCTCATTGATTGCTTCACGGTAAGAAATAATTCGGGTAGTCATGACAACACCTCCTAGTAGCTTACATAAACGTCGGTCAGGACCTCTTCCAGGGCTGGATAAGGCGATTGCTCGGCTAATTGGATGGCCTCGTCAAGGACCTCCTTGGCGCGGGCGTCAATTTTGGCCAGTTCGGCTTCCGACAACAGTTTGCGCTCGGTCACGCGCTTGGTGAACTTGTCAATCGGGTCGCGCGTCTTTTGCCCGGCCCTTTCCTCTTCCGTGAAATAGCTCAGGTTATCGCCCTCGAAGTGACCATAGTAGCGGAAAGCTTTGCACTCGATAAGCGTTGGCCCCTCGCCTCGCCGCGCCCGCGCGATAGCTTCACCGGCGGCTTCATAGACGGCGAACAGGTCGGTGCCGTCCACACTAAAGCCCGGCATGTTGTAAGCCGTCGCCCGGTCGGCAATGTCCGCGGCGGCGCAGTGGTAGCACGATGGCGTCGTCTGGGCATAGCCGTTGTTTTCGCAGACAAAGATCACCGGCAGTTTCCAGATGGACGCCAGGTTCATGGACTCGTGCATCGTGCCCTGCGCGGCAGCGCCGTCGCCAAAGAAGCAGACGGTCACCTGATCCGTTCCTTTGACCTTGGCAGTCAAGCCCGCACCACAGGCCAACGGACCGCCTGCGCCGACGATTCCGTTCGCGCCCAACATGCCTTTGTCTACATCGGCGATGTGCATCGAGCCGCCCTTACCTTTGCATGAGCCGTTCTTTTTTCCGTACAGCTCGCACATCATCGCCTTGATGTCCACGCCCTTGGCGATGCAGTGGCCGTGGCCGCGGTGCGTCGAAGTGATATAATCGCGGTCGCTCAGAAGGGCGCATACCCCGACGGCGATGGCCTCTTCGCCGGCGTACAGGTGCACAAAACCCGGCACCTTACCCTGCGCAAACAACTCGGCTGCCCGGTTTTCGAACTCGCGAATGAACCGCATACGTTCATAGATCCAGAGCAGCTTGTCCTTGGTGATTTCAGCCATAGTTTGCCTCCTTTTTTCTTATAAAAGTTTATTTCTGCTTTTTCCACCCAGACAGGGGTGGTATAAGTAATCAAGTCCACACTATTTATCCTTCAAACAGCTCATCGCCGCTTTTGCCCCCCAGCCCGGGGTGTCCATCGAAGCGAACGGCCCCAACTGCCGCCTTGCCGGCGACCGCCTTGACGATCCGAGCCGTTCCTACGTTGCCGAACCCACCGCACAACTCGATCGCCTGCACGCCTTCGGCCACCAATGATTGGGCTACCTTCTCCGCCTCGGCATAATCACGGGCCGCGACGGCCGTCAATTCCACTGCAGGCGTCATTACTGTAGAGCGATGTTTCGCCGGGTCAACGTCCGGCGCCAAGAAAATGAATGCTGCTTTCAATGCCATCTCAAAACCTCCTTGTCGAGTTTTTGCCGCAAACGACACGAATTTCACCGATACCTGCCTATATAAAGGCCGTATTGCTCCTTCACCAGTTCCGCCAGGCTGAGTTCTGTTTGTGGGAGATTATGAAAGTTCTACTTATTGTTGATGTCGTCTTTCGATCCCCCTTTCGATTATTGATTTGTGTTCATCAAAGAATAAGAGGACATTTTACTGCAATTGTAACGACAGTTTGATAATCAAGAAGTAAGTGAGTATTAGGAGGAGTAACGTACCGTTTGAATAGATGAGAGAAACAGGGTAAGAACAAGCAATTGTCTGTTAATTATAGTAGAAAACAATAATTTGTCAACGGCAAAATGGGTGGCCAGAGAATATATCTTTGATTGCCACTCAAAGTCTGGAATATCTCGTTGTAGAAACGTATGCGACTCGACAGCAAAGTCCTGCCGTTTATTTGTAAGTCACCTATGAATATCAGGTTTTTATTACCTTCATGCCCTGTGCTGACACCACGAAGGCATGTAAGTCACCCTCACCCTTACCCTCTCCCTTGATGGGAGAGGGTAAATGGAACCCGACTTTTTACGAAAATGCCGTCTTTATTGTCCCTAATTTTTCATGGAAGGCGGCTGTCCGGTTGTTTCGAGAACGCGCATCCATATATTGCCCTCAGGATTGACCTTAGAGCCTGACGCGACCATCCGGAAAGGGATGTGAACGTATTCGTCTTTTATCAGCCCGACCAGCATCCTTGTTTTCCCTGCCATACCCGCATGAACTGCATATTGACCGAGGGCTCCGCAGTAGATAGCATCACTGGCATTGGCAGGGACACTTCGAATTGTATAACTCGGGTCTATATATTTAAGGTTAATCTCCAAGCCGATTTTCTTGAAATACTCTTCTGTGTGTGTCTTTAAAAATGTGCCAATATCCAAAAGCTTAACATTGCCCGATGCGTCCTTTTCAATGGCTTCATTACCTTTAAGAATATGATCCTGGCCCGCACCTTCCGCAGCGAGGATGACACAATGTCCACTATTTTTAAGGCGGTTCTCCAGGACCCTGAAGAAACCGTTTTCTCCTTCCAGATCGAAGGGCACTTCCGGAATCAACACGAAATTGACATCTCCCTGCGCCAGAGCGGCGCCCGCGGCAATGTGGCCGGATTGGCGCCCCATGATCTTAACAAGACCAATGCCCATGGGGGCGCCTTGCGCTTCCGCGTGTGCACACTGGAGAGCCTTTACTGCTTCTGAGATGGCCGTATCAAATCCGAATGTTTTTTGAATAAGGTTGAGGTCGTTGTCGATGGTCTTCGGTATACCGATCACGCTTATACTGAGTTGTCTCTTCGCTATCTCTTCTCCAATGAATCCGGCGCCTCTCATGGTGCCGTCTCCACCTATGCAGAAAAGTATATCCACATTCATGCGTTTTAATGTATTTACAATTTCGGCAGGCTCCTGCATACCGCGTGATGAAGAAAGAATACTTCCTCCAAATGTATGGATATCTTTAACAAAATCAGGCGTCAGTACCATTGCCTGGTGACCGTATTTTGGTATTAAACCCTGGAATCCATATTTAATTCCCACTACGTTTTTCACTCCGTACCGGTAAAAGAGCTCCATTACAATTGCCCTGATGACGTCATTGATGCCGGGGCAGAGGCCTCCGCAGGTAACAATTGCTGCCTTGGTCTGGGCAGGGTCAAAAAAAATCTTTTCCCGTGGACCAGCCACCTCAATTGAGAGAGGAGTACCGTCCGGCGCAGTTAAATCTTTATAGTGCTCAAGGTAAATATTAAAAAGGATCCGCTTGCTATCGCACGTATAATAACTGACGTTTACCGGTGATGGAATGGTTTTCTCCCCCAGATCATGAATGGTAAAATCATTATCCATATTTTTTCCCCTCCTGTTCCAAAATTGAATGAGCCGCATTCATGCCGGATAGTATTTCTCCCTCAAAACCAAGACCTGCCAGTAACATCCCTCCAGTCATAGTGACATTACGTAGTGGTGTCTTATTGGGCATATTTACCATACCGAAAAAAGATTCGGACCGCAAACGATACTTCTGATTTGCCACATCCTGATACTTTCTTGATAATTCGATAGATTTGTCGATATTAAGGAAATCGATATTTTCCGCAAGGAAAGGAAGGAATGTCTCAAGCTTTCTGAGCACAGTTTCTGAAATATCTTTGAGTTCTTGATTGTTCAATACCAGTGGAGATTCTTTTACAAAAACAGTCGCGCTTAATGCCCGTTTCCCGAAAGGGGCTCGTTCAGCATCGCCGGAGTCGCTGATCTCAACAAAAACGAGATTATTATCCATAACGGGTCTGTTTTGCTCATCAATAATGGCAACGTAATTCGCCATTTTTTCGGGAATGCCTTTTTCAAGAACGCCTATGTGCAAAGTGAAAGGATGGTATGCCGCTTTAACCAACGTAAGCCTTCTTTCCAGACGCCGTAATTTCCGGTCATTAAGGAGAAGCAATCGAAATTTTTCCCATTTTGTACTTGCGATGAGATATCTTCCCCTGATATTTGACAATGTATCCGTAGTGTCAATATCGACATCAACTTCTTTATTTAAGTTAATTCTGATGACAGAACAATTTTTTATAAGACGACCTCCGGAATCCTCAAATCTTGATGTGAGTAATCGAAAGAGTAATTCATTGCCGCCCTTATGATAATATAGTCCCCTTAAGGGAAGGGAAAGGGTATAGGCCGACAAGGGACAAAGGGGTCTCATAGGGTCTCTATAAGCGTTTGAAAGGAGGGCGATTTCTGTCTCAAATACTCTCGCTAATGCAGGATCATTTTTAATTGTACGAAATGCTTTTGAACATGACAATCGTTCCTTTATTAATGATGGAATCTTTTTCAAAAGCTCGACAAGTTCTTTATAGTTTTTCGGATAAATATATGGTTTTTCACTGATCCACTGATGCACAAGATCACTCATCTTCAAAAACGATGCATATACCTTGCGAATATCCTGAGCCTGATTGGCAAACTCTCTTTCCATATCATTAAGGAGTGCTTCTCGATCATAAAAACAATCTATTCTGTGATCGGGAAGGATAATTTGGAGACCGGGATTCAACAAATGGAGACCGGCGAATTCCTCGATAGGTATGGCAAGATCCGCTAATAGACGGGACATTATCTGTGTTGGGCCGAAGCCGACCAATGGGGAGGGATCGATAGTGAAGGTATAACCTGATTCCGAGAAGCCATATTGATTATCGCCTTCGGATAAAAGAACCGTTTTCTTTCCCTGGTGAGAAAGTATTGCAGCCGCGATGAGCGAGCTTAAATCACTACCGATGACAATAGTATCGTACATGTTTTAAACAGACACTTTATTGAGATATTAGTAAACATTGAGTTCTTAGATTGCCCGCATTTCATTTCCCAAGGCATATCACTGTAGGCGTGTTAAAAAACTGTCAGGGGAGGATTATAAAGTGGTGTTTCGGGTATCCTCTTACTGCCTTTTATTCTGACTTTTCTTCCTATTATTTCAATTCTGCCTTCGGCGTAAAATTGAATGGCCTGAGGATAAATTCTGTGTTCTTCTTTGAGTATTCTTGCGGCAAGGGTATCCTCGGTGTCATCGTCATAAGCCGGAACGACGGCTTGAATAATAACAGGGCCGGAGTCTATACCCTCGTCGGCAAAATGAACAGAACAGCCGGAAAACTTTACACCGTATTCAGCAGCCCTTTTCTGAGCGTTGATACCGGGAAAAGCAGGAAGAATTGCGGGATGTATATTCAAAATTTTCATGGGAAACGCATTCAGAAAAAGAGGGCTTAAAATTCTCATAAACCCTGCCATTACAACCAGTTCAACAGAGTATGCTTTAAGGACATCGATTATTTTCTGATCACAATTTTCCCTGGTTTCGAAATCAGTATGTTTGATAATAACTGATGTAATATTATGTTTTTTTGCTCTTACAAGAGCATATGCATCGGGGTTGTTGCTTATCACAACATTAATATCAGCATCCAGGAAACCTCTTGCTATGCTGTCTATGATAGACTGGAGATTTGAGCCGCTCCCGGAGACAAGAACACCCAAATTTACTTTTTTCTTCATAGTTTTAAATAAATGAAACTGAAGATTGTTCTTTGTCTCTTTTTTCTATAAAACCGATTGCGTATGCCTTTTCTCCAAATTTATCGAGGCGTTCGACTACTTCTGCCGCCGTTTTTTCCGGTGCGATAACCATCATGCCTATACCCATATTAAAGACCCTGTACATTTCTGAGTCGTCGATATTTCCCATATTTTTTATAATGGTAAAAACATGTGGTATATCCCAGCTATTCTTTAAAATAACCGCCCGACACTGACCAGGTAAAATGCGTGGTACGTTATCGATGAATCCACCACCGGTAATATGAATAATACCTTTGATGTTAAAATTCTTGACCAGATTCAAGATGGATTTCACGTAAATTTTTGTCGGTCGCAGAAGCTCCATCCCTATGGAATGCCCGAGATCATCTATTTTGTCATGGGCATTCATTTTTCCTTTTTCAAACAAAACCTTTCTGGCAAGGGAAAAACCATTGCTGTGCATGCCGTTTGAAGCAATACCGATAATCCTGTCACCGACGTGTATTTCGGTACCATCGACTATTTTATCAGCTTCTACTAAACCGACACAGAACCCCGCCAGATCATATTCCTCATCTTTATAAAAATCAGGCATTTCGGCAGTTTCTCCACCGATAAGAGCGCAACCTGCCTCCTGGCATCCCTTTACTATCCCTTCAATGATCTTTACATTTCTTTCTACGTTGAGTATCCCTGTTGCTATGTAGTCAAGGAAAAAGAGAGGTTCTGCTCCCTGGACCACGACATCATTGACAGACATTGCAACAAGGTCGATACCGACAGTGTCATGTTTATCCATCATTTGGGCAATCTTCAATTTCGTACCAACACCGTCTGTTGATGAAACCAATACGGGATCGCTGAGCTTTCCCATATCAAGATGAAACAGACCGCCAAAACCCCCGATAGGGCTCATGACTTCTTTGCGAAAAGTTGATTTTATAAGTGGCTTAATTTTCTGAACAAAAAGATTACCCTGGTCGATATCAACACCGGCATCCTTATACGTTAATTTATCGAGCATATTATTTCCAATACGTGTGTAAGATGGGGATCAGCTTTATCGTAATTGTTCTCGATTGTCAATTCTTTACTTGCGAAAAAATTGAATATCTGTTAACTGCATGCAGTCTTTATATATGATATTATTATATTAATAGTGAGCTTGGCAGATTTGATATGGAATCATTGAAAGCAATCCTTGAAAAAATAGAGGCGCCGCTTATGTTCTTATCAAAAGACTCATATAAGCATCTGCCGCTCATCAAGGACTTTGAAGGAACAATGACGACATTCTTAAAGCAACTGAAAAACGAATTGTCAATGTATGCAATGCAAGAAGACTCTGTTATGACATGGGGAGATACCATTTCCGGATTTGAAGAAGCAATTCTGGGCTTTGATAAAAAACAATTAGAAGACAAAAAGGAGCGCATAGAAAAAGCAATTCTTCACTTAAATAAAATGAAAGAATTTGTCAAAGATGACATTCAAAATGACGATTCGGTCCAACGATTGAATACTGGTGAGCTCAGTTTAGAGAAATTATCCCTTCCCGTACAGTTTATAAAAGGGGTGGGACCAAAAATTTCTGTTTTACTTGAAAAGAAAGGCTTAAGAACTGTTGAGGATTTACTTTATTTTGTACCGAGAAGATACGAGGACAGGCGCACTATAAAAGATATTCAATCAGTCAGGTTTGGTGCACGGGAAACAGTTATCGGTAACGTTGTCAGGATAGATACCAGGTTTTACAAGAAGAGAAAAGTTTACGAGGTTACCATAGACGATGGGAGTGGGGTGCTTACAGCCAAATGGTTCAAAGGGAATCACACGTACCTGAAAAGAATTTTCAAAAAAGGTATGCGCGTTATAATGACCGGTGAAGTAAGCAGTTACCTTCTCGGTAAAGATATGATCCACCCGGACTTCGAAATTCTGGACGACGATGAAATCAAGGATAATCTCCTCCATTTTAAAAGGATTGTTCCTGTTTATTCCGAGACGGAAGGCCTTCACCAGAAGTATATCAGAAGAATCATGGCCTATGTGATCGAAAATTATTCACAATATATTTTGAGCCCCATACCCGAAGAAATATGTAGAAAACGAAATTTTGAGGATATTGACAATGCTTTAAGAAGCATTCACTTTCCTGCAATTAGCGAAGATATTGAAGCCTACAACGAAATGCGATCATGGGCACACCAAAGACTTATTTATGATGAATTTTTTTTTCTTCAGTTGGGCATAGCTCTGAAGAGAAAGGGGAATATCCTGGACAAAGGTATCGCATTTAAGACGGGAGGAGATCTTCTTAATAAATTTTATAAGATTCTTCCTTTTGGCTTAACCGATGCTCAAAAAAGAGTAATTAGAGAAATCGAAGCTGATATGGAGAAGACCTTTAGCATGAACAGACTTCTGCAGGGAGATGTAGGGTGCGGTAAAACAGTAGTTTCCATGGCAGCAATGGTTATTGCCTGTAAAAATGGGTACCAGGCGGCAATAATGGCGCCAACGGAGATTCTGGCAGAGCAGCACTATAAACGTATTAACCACTGGGCCGATCAGCTTGGATTAAAGGTTGTTTTGCTTACCAGCGGTACAAAAAATACGGAAAGACGGAAAATTTATGAAAATACAGAAGAAGGAGAGGTTCATATCATAGTCGGCACCCATGCGTTGATCCAGGAAGATGTCACTTTTCGGAATCTCGGATTTGTCGTTGTCGATGAACAGCATCGCTTTGGTGTTATCCAGAGAGCATCTCTGAGAAATAAGGGTGTAAACCCTGACGTTTTAGTTATGACAGCAACCCCCATTCCGAGGACGCTTGCCATGACGGTATATGGAGATTTAGATATTTCAGTGATTGATGAATATCCTCCCGGACGGAAAGAAATTAGGACAAAGGTGTTTTTTGAAGAGCAACGAACCAGGGTTTACGAAATAATCCGTATGGAGTTAAAGAAAGGAAACCAAGCCTTCATCGTTTATCCTTTGGTTGAGGAATCTGAAAATCTTGATCTGAAAGATGCGACGAGAATGGCGGAACACCTGCAAGAGAATGTATTTCCGGACAACAGGGTAGGGCTGATTCACGGCAGAATGAAAGGAAAAGAAAAAGATCAGGTAATGACAGGTTTTTTAAATAAAGAGATCGACATCCTCGTTTCCACAACCGTCATTGAAGTGGGGATTGATATTCCCCAGGCATCACTGATGGTGATAGAACATGCGGAGAGATTCGGACTGTCACAATTACATCAATTAAGAGGACGTGTTGGAAGGAGTGATATTCCTTCATACTGTGTTTTAATGTCGCAACGCAAAGGTTCTGAGGATTCAAGAAGAAGACTCTCTGTTATGGAAGAGACAAATGATGGTTTTAAAATCGCTGAGGAAGATTTAGCCATTAGGGGCCCCGGTGAATTTATGGGTACCAGGCAGTCAGGCATTCCCGATTTCCTGATCGCTAATATCCTCAGAGATGTGCGCATTTTAAATGATGCAAAAAATGATGCCTTCACATTCATTGAAAAAGATCAACTCCTCGAAAAAAAGGAACATTCATTATTAAAGGATGTTCTCTTGCACAGATGGGGAGGCAGGCTTGAGCTGGCAAAGACAGGTTAACATACCGCTTATTTGCTTTGACAAATATGGGTTAACTGTTATAGAAATTGCAGCGTTCTAGAAACAGGGACACACTTTGTCGGGTAATAAAGCCAAAAAGCTTAAATAAAAGTAATGACAAGGGTATGAGCTCATGAAAACGATCAACCTGGGATTAATCGGCTTCGGTACTATCGGAACCGGGGTAGTCAGGCTGCTTCAAGAAAGCAGTGAACTCATCCAAAAGCGACTTGGTGCGAAACTTGTTCTTAAGAAAGTTGCTGATCTTGATATTACCACGCCGAGACAGGTCACCGTTGAGAAAGAGCTGTTAACCAAGGATGCGAAAGCAATACTGAATGATCCTGAAATATCCATTGTTATAGAACTTATTGGTGGGTATGAGCCGGCTCGCTCGTTTATGCTCGAAGCCATTCGTAAAAAAAAGCATGTAATTACTGCCAATAAAGCACTTTTGGCTGCATACGGAAATGAAATATTCCAGGCTGCTGAAGAAGAAGGAGTTGATATCGGCTTCGAGGCAAGTGTAGGAGGAACAATCCCCATCATCAAGACACTGAAGGAAAGTCTTGTAGCAAACCGGATAAAGTCAATTTTCGGTATTATGAACGGCACATCAAATTATATATTGAGTAAAATGACTGATGAGGGGAAATCTTTCGATGTTGTGCTGAAGGAAGCCCAGGAACTCGGTTTCGCGGAAGCTGATCCGACATTTGACATCGAAGGCATCGATACGGCGCATAAGCTTGCCATTACATTATCTTTGGCGTACGGCAAGAGGGTCAACCTTGACGATGTCTACAGAGAAGGTATCTCAGGGATTAGCCGGCAGGATATTGATTTTGCAAGTGAACTCGGTTATCGGATCAAACTGCTCGCCATCGCTATTCAAAGAGGAGACACCATAGAGGCAAGAATTCATCCTACTATGATTCCCCTTGACCACCTCCTGGCAAATGTCAACGGTAACTTCAACGCATTTCATTTTGTCGGTGACGCATCTGGCACTGTTTTCCTGTACGGTCAAGGCGCAGGGATGATGCCGACAGCAAGCGCTGTAATCGCTGACGTTATTGATGTTTCGCGGAATATAGTGAAAGGAATATCGGGGAGGGTGCCGGCACGTTCACTGAGAGAAAATGTAATTAACGATATCGAGCTGATGTCTTTCGAGGAGATCTTTACAAACTACTATTTCAGGTTTTCTGCCTTGGACCGGCCGGGAGTACTTTCAAGAATATCCGGAATTCTCGGTGAAAACAATATAAGCATTGCCGCAGTTATTCAAAAGGGAAGGCAAGCGGCAGGTCCCGTTCCTATCGTCATGACAACTCATAAGTCACAAGAAAAAGATGTGCAGAAAGCAATTACAGAGATTGATCAACTTGATATAATTCATGGGAAAACAATAGTAATACGAATTGAGGACGAAAACCTGTAATGAAGTACATTATCCTTCTTGGCGATGGTATGGCGGATTATCCTTTGGAAGAACTAAACGGTAAAACACCGTTGGAATACGCCCGCACCCCCAATATGGATAAGATTGCGAAAGAAGGAACATTGGGACTGATCGATACTATACCCGCTGGGTTTTCACCGGGGAGTGATGTAGCCATTATGACTGTGCTCGGATATAATCCGCAAGAATACTACACCGGTCGTGGTCCTCTGGAAGCAGCGAACATGGGGGTTCAACTTGGAGAAGATGATGTAGCCTTTCGCTGCAATCTTGTGACTTTGGACAGAAGTGAACAACACATAATGGAAGACTTTACCGCGGGGCATATAACATCACAAGAAGCAAAGACAATAATAACTGATATAAATAAAGAGATGGGAACGGATAGCTTTCAATTCTATCCCGGGGTAAGCTACAGACACCTTTTTGTCTGGAAGGATGGAAAATCCCTTCTTCAGACAACACCTCCGCATGACATCACCGGAAAAGCGATCAGAGAGTATCTGCCTCGGGGTGATGGTGCGGAACAGATAAACCATCTCATGGAACGTTCTCAGGATATTTTGAAAGATCATCCTGTGAACCGATTACGTAGTGCGGAGGGCAAAAAACCGGCAAGCTCCCTATGGTTATGGGGGCAGGGAAGGGTCCCGAAGTTTATTAAATTGACCGATAAATATGGTTTACAGGGTGGAATGATATCGGCCGTTGACCTTTTAAATGGTATTGGTATTTACGCAGGCCTTAAAGTCATCCGTGTTGATGGGGCGACGGGGTATAGTGATACTAATTATCTTGGAAAGGCAAAAAAGGCCCTGGATGCCTTAAAGGAGATCGATTTTATATTTGTACACGTTGAAGCCCCGGATGAAATGGGTCATGAAGGAAACATTGAAGGCAAGGTTAAGGCTATTGAAGATTTTGATGAAAAGATAGTCGGCACTATCTTGAATGAAATTTATGGACTCGCTCCATTCAGGCTGATGGTTTTAAGCGATCATCCTACACCCATCAGGCTAAAGACACACGCATCCGACCCATCTCCATTTGCACTACTGTCTTCCGATGAAAGGGAAAATTTAAAAAACGGTTCAGCCTTTAGTGAGTCATCGGCAAGCAATAATGACGTGATGATATCACCTGGCCACATTCTTATGGATAAATTCATCAAGGATTGGAGGGGATTTATTGAAGAGAAATCACGTTAAGATACGTGTAATTTACGCGGATACGGATGCGATGGGTATCGTTTATCATACCAATTATATCAAATGGTTCGAGATAGGACGAACAGAACTCCTCAGAAGCATAGGCATAGTATATGCACAAATGGAATCGCAGGGTTATAACCTGCCATTGACTGAGGCATATTGCCACTATTTGCTGCCGGCAAGATATGACCAGATCATTATTGTTGAAACTGAAATGGAATATCTTAAAAGGGCGAGCATGAAATTTAACTATACCATCTCGGATGAAGACAAAGAGAAGATTCTCGTCGAAGGATATACCGTTCACGCCTGTACAAATAACCTCGGGAAAATAGTCAGGATACCATCATTTATCGTAGAAAAGCTCAATGAGCAGATGCAATTAAATTTTTGACAGGAAAACACTATGGCAGGAAAAATGACAAAGAAGGAACTTGAGAAGCCTGATACATTACAATTAATATTAAACAAATTTACCGTTTATGTATCGGAAAACAAACAGAAGATTTATTTGATATCCGGCATTATCACATTAATCGCCTTGCTTTCATCCGGCTGGTATCTGTACCGGATGAATTACGAGAATAATGCACAGAAGCTCTATGCAAAGTCCCAGTTTGAAGGCATGAAAATTACCCTGCAAGGGGGTAGCCCGGATCAAAATACTGTGAAAATGTACCAAGATATCGTGACTCAATATCAAGGCTCAAAAGCGGCCATGATGGCAAATTATCAATTGGGGAATATCTACTACAATCTCGGTGATATTGATGCTTCAATAAAGGCTTATACTGAATTTCTTAAAGAAGCGCCGGAGGGCAACGATTGGAAAATTCTCGCATATAATGGATTGGGATACTGTTACGAGGTGAAAAACGATTTGAAGAATGCCCTGGAGTCATTCGAGAAAGCCGCATCTATCAAATCCGCCGGGAGCTTTGAAGGTATAACGTACAGAAATATTGCGAGGATTTACGAAGAGATGAAAAACAAAGAAAAAGCATTAGAATATTATCAAAAAGCACTCAGTAAAACTACAGATCCTTCCATGGAGCATCTTTTAAAAAGAAAAATATCAACTATATGACGAACTAGTAAAAAGTCTTAAATACCTCCTCTCCCTTGATGGGAGAGGACTGAGGTGAGGGTGATACTTATTAAATATCAATTAGTTATGTTCCCCCTCCCCTTAATCCCCTCCCACGAGGGGAGGGGAAATTCGACTTTTTACGAGACCATCAACTATCAGTTGAAGACAAGCTATTTTTATAGCTGGTTTGGCAGAAAAAACCATAAAAGGAATACAAAAAAAGTATGAAGGTATTGATGTCAGGAAACGAGGGTATTGCAAGAGGAGCATATGAATGTGGAGTTCGCTTTGCTTCCGGATATCCGGGGACTCCAAGTACTGAAATCATGGAAGCATTTGCACAATATGATGGTGTCTATGCAGAATGGTCTCCCAATGAAAAAGTTGCCCTTGAGGTTGGTATTGGCGCAGCTTTGGCGGGTGCAAAAGCAATGGTTGTCATGAAGCATGTCGGGGTTAATGTTGCGGCCGATCCACTCTTTACCCTGAGCTATACCGGCACGAACGGAGCGCTGGTTATTATTAGTGCCGATGATCCTTCATTGCACAGTTCACAGAATGAGCAGGATAACCGTAACTATGCTAAATTCGCTAAAATACCCATGCTTGAGCCTGCAGATAGTCAGGAAGCAAAAGATTATATAAAAATTGCGTTCGATATTAGCGAGAGGTTTGATACTCCCGTATTTCTCAGGACAACCACTCGGGTTTCCCATTCGAAATCCGTTGTAAATATTACAGATCCTTCAGTCGCGGATGATCGAACAGCACTGCATTTTAATACTTCAAAATATGTCATGGTTCCTTTCAACGCACGTGTCAGAAGGGTAGAAGTGGAGAATAGGCTCAAACGATTAAGAGAATTTTCCGATAGTTTTTCTGAAAACAAGATTGAAATGAATGATCCCGAAGTCGGCATCATTACATCCGGCATGTCTTATAACTATGCAAAAGACATTTTTCCCAATTATTCATATTTAAAGCTCGGGATGGTTTATCCAATACCCTCTGATCTGATCCGTGATTTTGCCTCCAAAGTAAAAATACTCTATGTTATTGAGGAGCTAGACCCTTTTATTCAAGAACAGGTGTTGGCAATGGGTATCAAGGTCATCGGCAAAGAAGTCTTTCCTTACACAAACGAGTTTGATCCGGGTGTGATCGAAACTGCCATAAAAGGCAAAAAAACCTCAATAGTCAGTTTACCGGATGTAACGATTCCACCAAGACCACCGAATCTGTGCGCCGGTTGCCCCCACAGAGGTCTGTTTTATGTACTCGGAAAGCTGAAGGCATTTGTCTCGGGAGATATAGGTTGTTATACCTTATCCTTCATGAAGCCCTTGGAAGGTCTTCACTCATGTATCTGCATGGGGGCAAGTATCGGCATGGCGCATGGTATGAGCAAGGCTTTAAAAGATAAGGGAAAAGGAAAGGTTGTTGGTGTTATCGGGGACGCCACGTTTATTCATTCCGGCATTACACCGCTCTTAAACATGGCCTATAACAGAAGTGATGCCGTCATTGTTATCTGTGACAACAGGACAACCGCCATGACAGGTATGCAGGAACATCCCGCTACCGGATATACCCTGCAGGGAGAAAAAACAAAAGAGCTTGATTTTATAACACTTGCCTCTGCACTAGGGATTGATAGCATCCGTGTGATCGATCCCTATGACATCACAACAACACGGAACGTAATGAAAGAAGAATTATCGAAGCCAGGTCCTTCAGTTGTTATATCGAGAAGATCATGCGTTCTGTTCAAGCGGAATATGAATGATGTTAGAAAACCACTTGAAATTGATGAGAATAAGTGTACCGGGTGCAGATTGTGCCTTGGTCTTGGATGTCCGCCAATCTCCTGGATGAGGTTTGAAGATATGCCTGTTGAAAAAGTTAAGAAAAATGCGAAAAAACAGGAAGGTATCGCATTTATTGATCGTGACCTTTGCAATGGCTGTACTCTATGTCAGCAGGTATGCAAGGCCGGCGCTATTGTCGAGGTGTTATAATATAATGAAAAAAAATAGTGCTGTGAAAAGTATTCTCCTCGCGGGTGTCGGCGGTCAGGGAATACTCAGGGCAAGTGACATTTTATGTCTTGTTATGATGGAAGTTGGTATGGATGTAAAGAAAAGTGAAGTCCATGGAATGGCCCAGCGTGGAGGGTGTGTGACCAGCCATGTCCGATATGGACAGAAGGTGTATTCACCAATCGCAAAAAAAGGTGACGTAGATATCCTTGTCTCATTTGAGAAATTGGAGACACTTCGTTACCTCGATTTTATGAAACCAAACGGCACTGTCGTAATCAATCAAGTAGAACTGTATCCTCCTTCCGTTAATTTAGGAGATGCGAAATATCCGCATAATGTTATTGAGTTAGTGAACCAAGCTTTCAAAACGGTCAAAGTCGTCAACGCTCGCGATATTGCAGTGCAAGCAGGAAATATCAGGGCAGAAAATACGGCACTTCTGGGCGTCATATCTTCTTTTTTGAAAGTGGATGTCACTTTATGGGAGAAGGTACTTCGCGAATCCTTTCCAGAAAAAGTTGTGAACGCAAATCTCAAGGCATTCCATTTAGGAAGAGAAGCTTGAAATTAAAATCCGTGTGAAGGCAGGCGATGAGCATAGCCAACAATTTGTCTCTTTTACGCAAGCATTATGAATAATCCTTTTAAGAGACATTATCAGTTCACTATCTTTATACTGGCGCTCGCGAATATTTTGCTTCCGCTCTGTACCCAGGCCTCAGAAGGGCAGGCCGACAACCCTGCGAAACAGTTCGCATTTGCGGAAGCGCTCTTTACCGAGGGGGATTATTATAGGGCTATTACTGAGTACAAACGGTTTATCTTTTATTTTCCCCAAAATGAGCTTATCGAAAAATCCGCATTCAGGATAGGTGAAAGCTATTTCAGAGCGAAAAGATGGCATGAAGCTATCAATACTTTCGCATTATTTACGACACAATATCCTCAAAGCAGTATGTCGACGGAGGCCCTGTACCTCAAGGGAATGGCAGAGAAACAACTGAAACGATACCGTGATTCCCTTTCAACATTCCAGGATATCATAAGATCTAAATCAAATGACTTTACTGATAAAGCCATTTATCAAAGCGCCCTCATCATGATGGAAAAGGAAGAATGGCAGGAGGCTCGAAAAAGATTTTTACTTGTACCGAAAAATAGCCCGCTGTCTGAATCAGCAAATATAATGTATTCGAGTCTCGGATATATTGATGATATACCGCAAAAATCACCTGCCGTTGCAGGCACTCTTGCCGCAGTTCTTCCTGGCGCCGGCCATCTTTATACGGAAAGACCCAGAGATGCCCTTGTTGCCTTTCTATTGAACGTTGCTTTCATTGTTTCTGCTGTAGAACTGTTTCATCATGAAAATTATTTTGCAGGAGGAATCGTATCATTCTTTGAAATTGGCTGGTATACAGGCAATATCTACAGTGCTGCGAGTAGTGCCCATAAATACAATAAGAGAAACAAAGAAGATTTCATTAGGCATTTGCAGGAAACAAGCTCCATTTCTATCAGACATGATCCTGCAACTTCTTCCAATCATTTAATGGTTAACTATAGATTTTAATAAAAAAAGTTATTTCAGCTTGCTTAAGTGTGTAAATGACTGTATTAATATGGAATTATTTCAGTAGTTGTTTCGCTCAATGCTTGATAAATAAAAATGAGTGGGTAATTCATCGTTATGGCAGAAGATTATTATAAAATATTAGGGATTGAAAAAACAGCGAGCGCCGAAGAGATGAAAAAAGCCTATAGAAAGCTGGCATTGAAGTGGCATCCGGATAAAAATCCTAACAATAAAGCCGCAGAGGAAAAATTTAAAAAGATCAGCGAAGCGTACGCCGTTCTTAGCGATACACAAAAACGCAAAGATTACGACATGTATGGATCCGCAGATCAGTTCAGGCAGAGATATACCCAGGAGGATATATTCAGAGGGTTCGATCTCAACGATATATTAAGAGGTTTCGGCTTTGGCGACTTAGGTGGAAGAGGTGCAAAAACATTCAGGACAAGCAGGGGAGGGGGGGCCTTTACACAGAACGACTCATTTTCTGACATTTTCGAGGGAGAGCGGCAAAGATTCTCTCGCATGCCGCAAAAGGGTCAGGATTTTGAATATAATCTGTCAATTACGTTAGAAGAATCCGTCTTGGGCGCCGAAAAGAAATTATCCCTTCAAAAAGAAGACAGCATTGAGGAAATCAGTTTTAAGATCCCGCCCGGCATCAATTCAGGAAAGAAACTGAGATTGGCCGGCAAGGGTACGCCCGGCGTTGACGGAGGCCCTCCCGGAGATTTATACTTATTTATCAATATTCTTCCCCATCCTATTTTCGCCAGGGACGGCCATGATCTCTACATCGAAAAGGCAATCAGCTTTACACAAGCAATTCTGGGAACAAGCATTGATATACCCACCCTTGACGGAGCAACGAAAAGAATCAAAATTAGCCCGGGCACTCAGAACAACACCAAAATTAGAATGAAGGGCTTTGGAGTTCCTGGATTGAAGGGCACAGACAAGGGAGATCAGTTTGTAAAAATCACTATAGAAGTTCCTAAAAGATTAAATGACAAGCAACTTCAACTGGTCAGGAAATTGGCTGAAGAAGGTTTATAGCAACATGTTTTGTTCGTGATGATGTGTCTCATAAGATATGTTATGTAAACTAGCAAAAAAACTTTCTTGTTGCTAATGCTCTTCACAATAATCAATTCTTAATCGCTTAATACACTCCTCTTAAAAATTAAACCAACTCAATATCTCCAATAGCACCAAAATGATCTCCAACAATTATCAGGATACCTAAAACTCCGTTTAAATTTAACCCCTTTTCGAGGGCCGACCTGATATTTCGTTTACTCTTCACGAGGTTTCCGATAGCAGTTGCAGCGGCATCAGCCATAGCGGAAGATTTTGAAACAACACATACTGCATCTGCTCTCCCAAAGCTCAGAGAGTGTCCTACCGTTCCGGAAGAAGTGCATACACCGATTGGCATATGTTCAGGCTTTAAAAGAATATTTACACTGTAGTTCAGAGGTGATTCACCTGCAAAGACACCAACCCTTACCTCACTTTCCGTTTTCAAATAAATATCTCCGCCATTTTCAACTATGACATTGTGAGCTTGCTTAAGGAGATCATTACCAACATATTCCGCAATTGCCCCGGCAACAGAAGCCATCGGGCCTACATCCGCTATAAAAGATGTTTTGAGCATGTCTCTTACAATAGCAGGGGCCAGCCAGTCATCATCGAGGGGCTTTAAGGAAGTCAGGAAAGAGGGATGATATTTGATGTAGGATTCGATAAATCCACGATATTTATAAACGGATTGAAAAGCGATTTCAGAAAGATCTGTGTCGGAGCATATAAAAAGATCGGTTTCACCGACACTTACGTTGAATGATACAAGAAGCTTATTCGATACTTTGTTCCTGTAGGTCCTCTCCTGATATGTCATTCTTATACTTAAACTACTACATAATAGTATCGTTATAAATCTTCTAATTATCAGACTTATTATTATAACTAAAACGAGTTGCGGCTGCACTCAAAAGAAGATCTGCTTCTTCTTTTAGTTTGTCAGTCAATTCAAGACGGCTATCCTTTCCCAGGTAAACAATAACTTCGCTTTTGCCGTTTAGAATATGGATGAACCCATCGCACTTACCCTTGTGATTTATAAGTAATTTATTTAGAGATTCGATGTCTTCTGATGATGATTTTGTTACATCAATCATAAAATGCACTGCATCATAAGGTTGCTCTCGTGAACCGGCAAGAGCGCTAAGTTCAGATGCTATGACTTTAACACCCTCATCCCCGGCATCTATAGTTCCTTTTATCAAAACGGGCTCTTCACTATGGAGAAGACCAAATGCCTTTTTATATATATCGGCGAAAAATATAACTGTGACGGAACCTTTCAGATCCTCAATAGTTATATACGCCATAACATCCTTTTTTTTCGTTGTTACCTCACGAATATTGCTGATGACACCACCAAAAATCACTATATCACGGTCCAACTTATCATTGATGCTTGACGAATCGACATTAGCAATTAGTGAGAGTTTATCGGTGAATTTAAGGAGTGGATGTCCAGTTATATAAAATCCGAGTGTTTCCTTCTCATGTGCAAGTAATTCACGATGATCCCATTCAGGGATATCAGGAATCAAACAATCTTTAACAGGATCGAAATCTGAATTCTGTTCACTTTCTAAGTGATCAAAGAAGCTGGCCTGACCGCTGGATCTATCTTTATGACGCCGCTGAGCCGCATCAACAATTCCTTCGTGATATTCTATTAATTGTCTTCTATTATAATCAAGTGAATCGAAGGATCCGCATTTAATAAGACTTTCAATCATCCTCTTATTAATTTTCTTTAGATCGACACGGTTGCAAAAATCAGCAAAAGTTGTAAATCTGCCTTCGTTTTGCCTGACAGAGATAATTGAGTCGATAGCGCCGACACCCACGTTCTTGACGGCGGCGAGACCGAACCGAATATGTTCACCTGATACACTAAAATCCCTATGAGACTCATTGATATCGGGAGGGAGAACATTAATGCCCATATCTTTGCAACTGTTTATGTATTTTATGATTTTGTCACGGTTGTCCTTTTCACTTGTCAGTAGCGCTGCCATAAATTCAACCGGGAAGTTTGCTTTCAGGAAGGCAGTTTGGTATGATATCATTGCGTAAGCGGTACTATGTGACTTGTTAAATCCATATTCCGCAAATGTTTCCATCTGCTCCCAGATTTTTTTTGCTTTTTTTTCAGGTATCTTTGTCTGCTTGGCGCCTTCAAGAAATTTAGGTTTCTCCTTCTCCATCTCGGATGTTTTCTTCTTGCTCATGACCTTTCTCAGAATATCCGCTTCAGCCATAGTATAGTTGCCAATCGCGCCGGCTATTTGCATAACTTGTTCCTGGTATACAATAACGCCATACGTCTCCTTTAGTATTTCTTTTAACTCAGGAATTTCATAAACTATCTTTGTCTTACCCTGTTTACGAGAAATAAATTCAGGAACCATATTCATAGGCCCGGGTCTGTAGAGGGCTATCAATGCAATGATATCCTCAATGCAATCAGGTTTCATATTTAAAAGGATATCTTTCATACCGGCACTTTCCAACTGAAATATACCGTCGGTAGTTCCCTTCATCAGCAATTGAAATGCTTTTTGATTATCTAGAGGGATTGTCTCGATGTCAATTACTTCTCCCCTGCCCTCTTTTATGAACTGTATTGTATTTTTGATGACGGTAAGGGTTTTTAAACCTAGAAAATCAAATTTGGTCAATCCCACCGCCTGAAGATCATTCATTGAATACTGCGTGACAATTTCATCCTTGGGGCTTTTACAGAGAGGTACACGCTCCACGAGTGGTACATCGGATATGACGACCCCCGCCGCGTGTGTTGAGGAATGACGATTTAAGCCTTCAAGTGACCGTGACAATGCAAGGAGCTTTTTTATCTTTTCGTTTTTTTTCTCTTCTTCCTGAAGGCGTGGTTCACTTTGGATTGCCATATCAAGAGATATATTAAGTATATTGGGAACCAACTTAGCGATCCTATCAACATCGCTATAAGGTATGTTCAATGCCCTTCCTACATCTCTTATAACTGCTTTTGCCTGCATTTTACCAAATGTAATGATCTGGGCGACTCTATCGCTCCCGTATTTATCCGTAACGTATCTGATAATCTCGTCTCGTCCGTCCTGACAAAAATCTATATCTATATCAGGCATGCTTATCCGGTCTGGATTTAAGAATCTTTCAAAAAACAGTCCGTATCGTATTGGATCGATATTGGTAATGCCGGTAGCATACGCAACGAGACTGCCGGCAGCAGAACCTCTTCCGGGTCCCACAGGAATATTTTTTTGTTTTGCGTAATTCACAAAATCTGAGACAATAAGAAAATATCCTGCAAATCCCATTGACTTGATCATTTTCAATTCTTCTTCGAGGCGCTTTTCATATTTTGCCCAGGGTTCTATATCTGAATAACCTCTCATAATGATAGGCTTCAAGCTTTCCAAACCTTTTTGGGCCGAATTCATCAAATATTCATCAAGTGTTTCACCCGTATCGATCTCATAATTGGGCAATGAAATATTGCCGAAATCAAATGTAAAGTTACATTTATCAGCAATAACTATCGTATTATCAATAGATTCCTGAATATCCTTAAAAAGATGCTTCATGTTTTCGGGTGACCGGAAATAAAATTGATCTGTCTTGAATTTCATCCGATCGGTATCTTCAATGGTCTTCCCGGTCTGGATACATAACAGGACTTCGTGTGCCTCTGCATCTTCTCGATTGATGTAGTGGCAGTCATTAGTTGCCACAAGAGGTATTGAAAGTTCACGACCAATTTGTATGAGACCGATATTTACCATTTTTTGTTCCGGTAGACCGTTTTCCATGATTTCCAGATAGAAATTACCGTTGCCGAATATGTCTCTATATTCTTCGGCAACCCTCCTGGCAGCTTCTTTATTTCCTTTAAGCAGAAGGTATGATATTTCTCCATGAAGGCATGCACTCATCCCGATAAGTCCTTCGTTATGTTGTACCAGGAGTTCCTTGTCTACGCGCGGTCGATAGTAAAATCCTTCAAGATAAGCACTGGATACAAGCTTCATGAGATTTTTATAACCATGCATATCCTTCACAAGTACGAGCAGGTGGTGAGAATTTTCTCCGGTAGCATGAGAATTCTTATCGAAGCGGCTTTTGGGGGCAACATAGAGTTCACATCCGATAATTGGCTTAATGCCGTACTTCTGGGCATGTTGATAAAAGTCAACAGCACCAAAAATATTTCCGTGGTCGGTCATTGCTACCGCCGGCATTTTGTACTCTTTTGCTTTTTTAAATAGATTATCAAGACGAATTGTTCCGTCGAGAAGGCTATATTGTGTATGAACATGAAGGTGAACAAAATCGGCGTTATTCATTTATCTAATCCAGCCAATAGTTGGGCGATTCTTTAGTGATAATAACATCGTGGACATGGCTTTCCCGAAGTCCAGCTGACGTAATACGAATAAATCTCGTTTTCTCTCTCAATTCTTTTGTTGTTCTGCAGCCAACATATCCCATGCCGACTTTAAGACCGCCGACGAGTTGGTTTATACTGGCAGAGAGTGAGCCTCTGAACGGTACCCTCCCCTCTATACCTTCCGGAACCATTTTAAGGCTGCTCTCAATATCATCGAGATAATACCGGTCCATACTTCCCATTTTCATGGCTTCAAGCGAACCCATTCCCCTGTATACCTTGTAACTTCTCCCCTGAAAGAGAATTGTTTCACCCGGGCTCTCTTCCGTTCCCGCAAAAAGGCTTCCAATCATAACAGAATGGGCGCCTGCTGCAAGGGCCTTAACAACATCACCTGAATATTTAATACCTCCATCGGCAATAATCGGTACGTTATATTTTGCTGCAACCTTTGAAGCATCTCTAATGGCACTCATTTGCGGCACGCCAACACCGGCGATGATCCTTGTTGTGCATATTGATCCAGGACCCACTCCTACCTTGATTGCATCCACACCCGCATTAATAAGTGCTTCTGCACCTTCTGACGTTGCAATATTACCTGCAATGAGTTCGCATTTCGGGAAATTTGCTTTTGTGTCCCTGATGGCATCTAAAACACCTTTCGAATGTCCGTGAGAGGTGTCTATTGCAATCACGTCGACACCTGCAGTTAATAAAGCGTCAACTCTCGCCTCCCTGTCGATAATACCAACAGCACCGCCAACCCTTAGTCTCCCGAGTGAATCTTTGCAGGCATTTGGATATCTTTTGATTTTTTCTATGTCTTTTATTGTTATCATACCTTTCAAATTATACTGATCGTCAACTACCAGCAACTTTTCAATTCTGTACTCATGCAGAAGTTTTTTGGACTCTTCCAGAGTAATATTTGCTGAAACAGTAACGAGCTTGTCTTTTGTCATAACATTCGACACCGGTTGGTCGAGATTCGTTTCAAACCTGAGGTCGCGATTTGTCAAAATTCCTACAAGTCTGCGGTTTTTAACAACAGGAACGCCTGATATACTGTATCGATGCATCAGTTCAAGTGCTTTATAAACCATCTGATCGGGTTCTATTGTGATAGGATCGACGATCATGCCACTTTCAGATTTTTTTACTTTATCTACCTCGAGCACTTGCTTCTCAATAGCCATATTTCGATGAATGATCCCGATGCCACCTTCCTGAGCAAGACATATTGCCGTCCGAGACTCTGTAACAGTATCCATTGCCGCACTGACAATAGGAATATTCAGGGTGATGTTATTCGTAAGAAGCGTCGAAGAATCGGCATCCTTCGGAAGAATATTCGATTCGCACGGGATAAGAAGAAGGTCGTCAAAGGTCAATGTATCTTTTACATGATCATCCAGCATAATTGCGCCTCCATTTGCTTTATACTTTTTTTATAGCTTTACACCCCTTACATAATAGGGTGTTTTATTCAGTAAAACGAAGAATTCGTCTTTATCAGTATCATGTTCTATGAAATGTGCGATTTGATAATAACTTGCTCTTGAAAAACGAGCATTAAACGCATGATTTTTCACACTACAATACAGCACATCGTCATTTCCGACCCATAAAGTGCTCGGATCCAGTTTCTCAAGGCATTGATCAGACAGGAGAAGATTAATACATTCCTCATTGTTCAATGCTGTAACGGTTTTATAAACCGCTTTTATAACATAGGGGGTGTCCTCCACGTCAAGGTAACAACAATCATCCTCCGACTCAATAATATATCTTCCGAACTCATCTTTTTTAAGATTTTGATAGAAATAATTAATGATTTCCTTTCTTATAATTTCTTCGCCCCTGTAATACCAGGTACCTTCTTTGTCTATTGTTATATTACAGGCAGGGATATCTCTCTCCATAGCCGCCATTTTGATTATCTTTTAAAATGTTTTTTTGCTGTCAAGCAGCACGGTTACCGGGCCGTCGTTTACCGATTCTACTTTCATCATGGCCTGAAATTCACCGGCAACTACATCATTAATTATTTCGCTGGTTTTGCTTATAAAATATTCATAAAGTTTCTTTGCTTCTTCCAGTTCTTCAGCGCATATAAATGAAGGTCTTCGGCCCTTTCGACAATCACCGAGAAGGGTAAATTGAGAGACAACGAGCATCTCTCCCTTTATGTCAAGGAGAGACAGGTTCATCTTCCCATCAGCATCTTCAAATATTCGTAAATTTATAATTTTTTCGAAAAGATAGTTCGCATCATTAATACTATCAGCTTTTTCTATGCCGAGAAAAACAAGGATTCCCTTTCCGATAGTAGATATTATCTTGCCTTCAACACTGACCGTTGCCCTGTCGACCCTCTGAACAACAGACCTCATATCCATTCATATCCTTAGCTTGTTTGGACGGCATGTTAGCAATAATCAATTAATGCTTCAAGTCTTTTCTCGGCTACTGCTGTTCGGTATTCATTGATTTGTTTTGTTAGGAAAGTTAATGAGTTATGTGTTCGTAATGTTCCGCCTGACAAGCATGAAGAAACGTTACATACTGTATTTTTTAGATATAATAAAAAATACAGTATGTTATATTCTATAATAAATATTGTGTTGAGAATTTTATTATATTTTTTATCATGTCTCAGAGTTGTATATTTGATAAATCACTCATAAATATGCTATATTCTATTATATGAAAAAAAATATTCTTCTTATAAATCCATGGATATATGATTTTTCAGCTTATGATTTCTGGATAAAACCACTTGGACTTCTTTATATTGCAAGTTTACTCCGTAAAAATGATTATAAAGTCCGTTTTATAGACTGCTTGAATCCAATTCATTCACTGTTAAAAAAAGAAACAAATATCAAATTGCCTAAGAGGAATGCTTTCGGACACGGTAAATTTCCCCAAGAAATTATCCCCAGACCGTATCCCCTAAGATCTATTGAGAGACGATATCATCGATATGGCATAACACCTAATATTTTTTATGATGAACTGAATTTATGTGATAGGCCGGATATAATTCTCGTCACATCTATGATGAGTTACTGGTACCCGGGGGTATTTGATGTTATCAATATTACTAAACAATCATTTCCTGGAATACCAATTGTTTTGGGGGGAATATACGCCACACTATGTCCTGAGCATGCATCAAAATCAGGAGCCGATTTCACGGTATCAGGTGAAGGTGAAAAACATATTCTCTATTTATTAAAAGCATTGTTTAATCTTGATCCGATTTATGTTCCTGACCATCAAAATCTGGATTCATTGCCCTACCCTGCTTTTGATCTCTTACCTTTAAAAGATCAGGTTCCTATCCTAACGTCGAGGGGCTGTCCTTGTATGTGTACATATTGCGCCTCTCATATATTAAATGATAATTTCAGACAGAGAGACCCTATAAAAGTAGTTGATGAGATCAGCTTTTGGAATAAACACTTCTGCGTAAATCATTTTTCTTTCTATGATGATGCCCTATTAATAAACCCTGAACAAATGGCGATACCCATGCTTGAAGAAATAATCAAAAGAGAGTTGCCGTGTAAATTTCACTGTCCAAATGGTCTCCATCTTTCTGAAATAACGGAGAATCTGAGTAGTCTGATGTACATGGCGGGATTTAAAACCATTCGTTTCGGCTTTGAGTCGTCAAATCTAACGACACAGATAAATACGGGCGGAAAAGTCTGTAATGAGCAATTAAAAATTGCGGTCAGTAACCTGAAAGAAGCAGGGTATAAGTCCGAAGATATAGGTATTTATTTACTGTGTGGAATGCCTGGACAAGAAGCTTCAGAAGTTCTTGATAGCATTCATTATGTGCAATCATGTGGTGCGAAACCAATTATTGCTGAATATTCTCCTATTCCGAATACGGCGTTATGGGAATCATCAGTAAATGCATCACAATTTGACCTTGAAGGAGAACCACTTTTTCACAATAATTCGTTACTTCCCTGTAGGAGCGAAAAATTAACGTTAGAAATGTATCAAGAGTTAAAAATGCTGTCAAAATATCATTAATATTTAGCATTGTTTCACTTCCGAAATCGTGATATTTATAAATAGAGTGCAATGGATGGTTGGTTAAAGAAATGAAATACTGCTTTTTTCTCCCAATCTGCTTATTCGTATTTTCACATGCTTCCCTAAATGCTGACTGTATAAAAGGGAATTGTGAAAATGGTCAAGGAACCTATATGCATATTGATGGTTCAGTTTTTGAGGGTCAACATAAAGATGGTAAACGTGATGGAGAAGGGACTTACATGTACCCCGATGGTACAAAGTATATTGGTCAATTTAAGGAAAGCAGTTTTAATGGAAATGGAATTTATATCCTCTCTAACGGAGAACAATATGAAGGTGAATTCAAGGATGGTAAACGTGATGGTTCCGGAATCTATTCCTATACAGACGGTTCAAAATATGAAGGACAGTTCAAAGAAGATAAGCGTCATGGAAGTGGAACATACACTTATGTTGATCGTGTACAGTATATTGGTGAATTCCAAGATGATTACCGCAATGGACAGGGTGTTTTGCTCTTTCATGACGGGAAAAGAATAGATGGTAAATTTAAAAACGATAAACTCGACGGTATAGGTATTATGACGTATCCTGATGGGAGAAAGTTTAAGGCAGAACAGACAAACGATAATACATTTAAGATCATATTTAACAAATAAAATTACAAATGATGATCGTATATACTATTTGATTACATTTTGAATATGTTATGAAAGAATAAGTTTTATGGGTTCATGGTTTTGGTGGGGAAAGAACATCTTTATCGCATTATTTTCGTTATTATTTTTGCTGTTTGGCATCCAAGCACTTATTTCATCATATAGCATGAAAAATCCGCTTGAGTTTATTATGTGTTTTTTCTCATCAAGCCTGATAATTCTGATCAGTATTGTAGGAATAATTTATCCTTCCTTTCGTATAAAAGCAATACTGAAACTCCAAAAGATGGATGAAAATGGAAAATAAATATGAGGGGGTATTGATATGTATAATTGTATCAATACTTCTTTTTACCAGTATACCGTCAGTGGGATTTTCATATGAACTGGAGAAGAGGGTTACGTCATATACACTACAAAACGGTTTGAAAATTCTCATGGTAGAGAGGCATTTAAGCCCTACCGTTTCCTTTTACATACGGCATTGTGTGGGTGCCGTTGATGAAGATAATGGCAGAACCGGTACGGCTCATCTTTTAGAACACATGATGTTTAAGGGAACAAAAACATTAGGCACGAAAAATTACAATAAGGAAGATAAAATTCTCAGACTGATTGCTAAAACAGGGAAAAATCTTGATACTGAGATAATGAAAGGGAACCGTGCCGATGCAAAGCTTATTGAATCGCTAACCAAACAGGTAGAGATATTACAGCAAAAACATAAAGAATTATTTGTGGAAAACGAAATTGACAGGCTCTACACAGAAAATGGAGCAGATGATATGAATGCATCCACGGGACAGGATATGACAACGTATCATGTCAGCCTTCCCTCTAATAAAATTGAACTTTGGGCCAGAATCGAAGCAGATAGAATGACAAACCCTGTCTTTCGCGGATTCTATTCTGAACGAAATGTGGTCATGGAAGAACGAAAACAGAGGGTTGAATCTGATCCTGAGGGCCAGTTATATGAACAGTTCCTAGCTACAGCATATATTGCCCATCCGTATAGAAGACCGATACTGGGCTGGAGCTCGGACATGAGATTTTTGAGCCTCGAATACATGGAGGCTTTTTTTAAAAAATACCATGCACCGAACAACACTGTCATTGCAATTGTAGGAGATATTGATCCAGTAAAAACCCTCATAATTATCAAGAAATACTTCGGTTCTATCCCTAGCCGTAATTTAAATCCATCACCTGTTACAGAGGAACCTTCACAAAAAGGCGAACGTCGTTTCAATATTTCATCTGATGCTAATCCTCAGATGATTCTGGGTTATCATAAACCGACGATACCCGATTTTGATGACTATGTATTTGATATGATAGAATGTATCCTTTCCAAGGGAAGGACATCGAGATTCTATAAATCACTTGTTGAGAAAAAGACCCTTGCCGAAAGTATACATACAAACAACGGCGTACCGGGGGCAAAATACCCGAATCTTTTCATAATATTTGCAAAACCGCGCCATCCGCATACCAACGCCGAGGTGGAGTTGGCTATCTATGAAGAAATTGAAAAAATCAAAACAATAGCGATTTCTCACAGAGAATTAGAAAAGGCGAAGAATCAACTCAAGGCTGATTTTTTAAGAAATCTGGAGTCTAATTCAGGACTCGCAAATATGCTTTCCTATTTTGAAATCCTTGTCGGGGATTATCGATATATCACAAATCACATTAAAGTAATTGAAAAGATTACACCTGAGGACATCATGAGTGTATCAAGAAAATATATGATCCCTGAAAACAGGACGGTGGCAAATATTGTTAAGAAGAAATGATATTAAACGATGAAGCAACGTATTTTATTGTCGGTTTTATTATTGAATCTATTGTTGAGCACTGCTGTTTATGCTACGGTAACTTCACGTATTCCTCTTACCAATCCCGATAACCTTCAGAATCAACCGATCGATTTCAGTCCGCCACAGGCACAAAGGGTAGTCCTTGATAATGGTATCATTCTCTATATATTTGAAGATCATGAACTCCCACTGTTGAATATATCTGCCGTTATCAGAACCGGTTCCAATCATGATCCCCTTGGAAAAGAAGGTCTTGCCGACATAATGGGCACGGTAATGAAAACCGGAGGCACTCTTGCCTTGTCCGGTGACGCCATCGATGATGCATTAGAATTTATTGCCGGTACTCTTACGGTTTCAATGAACCGAGAGTCAGGGTCGTTCAATCTTTCCATTCTAAAAAAAGATTTGGATGAAGGACTTAATATCTTTTCTCAGATACTTACAAATCCTTTATTTGAAGAAAACAAACTGAAACTGACAAAAAATTTAAAAAATGAGGAACTCAGAAGAATTGCTGATGATCCCCAAAAACTGGCTTTCTTGGAATTTAAAAAACTCCTGTACCACAATAATCCAGCAGGGAGATTTCCTTCAATCACATCTGTTAATAGCATTAAAAGAGATGATCTGAACCAATTTTACAAAAGATTCTTTTATCCCGAAAACATTATGATAGCGATTTCCGGAGATATTTCAAAAGAAGAGGCTATCGCTAAAATCAGGCAGTATCTTGGAGCGTGGAATGTATCGAAAAAATATCACGATATTTCACCCATACCCCTAAAACAGAAAGGGCAAATCTATTTTTTATTCAAAGATATTCCTCAATCTATAATTATCTCTGGTCAATTTGCACCAGGCAAAAAAGAGCCAGAGGCATATCCATTTGATGTACTTGATTTTATTGTTGGTAGTGGCGGTTTCAGGTCACACATATTTCAGGAAGTAAGAAATAACCTGGGCCTTGCATACAGTACCGGAAGTTTTTATTCTAAGAAGAATGAATACGGGGTTTTTGGGGCTTATGCTATGACAAGGTCCGAATCAACTGCCAAAGTGATTTCAATAATCCGTTCAATCATAAAAGATGTAAGAACAAATGAAGTAGATAAAAACGAACTTGAATGGGCGAAAAAATCCATCAATAACAACTTTATTTTCTCTTTTATATCGGCAGAACAGATTGCTTATCAGCAGTTAATGATTGAATATGAAAAACTGCCAACAGATTATCTTACAACGTACAGAGACAAGATCGCAAAGATTCAGGCAGAAGATCTGAAAAAAGTAGCCATTAAATATTTATCACCGGATGAAACTGTAACCCTCGTTGTGGGGAACGAAAGTACTTATAATCAATTGATTTCCACCTTTGGAAATGTCATAAAAATAGAAAGGATACTATGATTGATACAACGGCTTACGAAAATATTGCCAGACGTATCGATACCTATAAAGACGACATGGTGAGAATGCAAATTGGCCTCACAGCTATTCCTGCCATCTCTCCGGATAATGGTGGGGATGGTGAATATAATAAGGTGCAGTATATTTTATCCAGTCTCGACAAGATGGACTTTAAGAACATCATTGATATTAACGCCCCTGATGGAAGGGTTTCCTCGGGCATCCGTCCGAATATCATCGTAACAATACCCGGTAAAAATACACAAAATACTGTTTGGATTCTGACACATACCGATGTTGTGCCACCGGGAGAAATGGGATTATGGGATGAAGACCCCTTCCATTGTTATATAAAGGACGGGAAATTATTCGGGAGAGGTACGGAAGACAATCAGCAGGATATGGTAGCATCAATATTTGCGGTAAAAGCTTTTTTAGATGAAGGTATGGTACCGGAATGTTCAGTAGGCCTGGCTTTTGTTGCCGATGAGGAAACAGCAAGCAGTTTTGGTTTATCATATGTTTTGGAAAATGAAAAAAATCCTTTTCAAAAAACAGATATTATAGTGATTCCTGATTCGGGAAATAAAAATGGTACAATGATCGAGATAGCGGAAAAAAGTATCTGCTGGCTTTGTTTCAGAACCATTGGAAAACAGTGTCATGCCAGCAGACCTGACCTTGGGAAAAACGCATTTCAAGCTGCTTCTCATCTTGTGGTTTCTTTAAATAACCTTCATCATGTATTTAATGCATCTGATCCTTTTTATCAGCCCCCGACAAGTACTTTTCAACCATCAAAAAAAGATCCCAATGTCCCCAACATCAATACTATTCCCGGAGAAGATATATTCTATATGGACAGCAGAATCCTTCCCCAGTACCGTTTATCTGATGTATTTCATGAAATAAGGAAAATGGCTCATGAAATTGAAAGGAAATTCGATGTTACCATTGAAATAAGGACTATTCAGGAAGTTCAGGCACCTCCTCCGACTCCACATGACGCCCCTGTTGTCATAGCCCTTCAGGAAGCCGTTAAGCACGTTTATAATGTTCATGCTAAACCACAGGGGATAGGCGCAGGGACTATTGCCGCTGTTTTTCGTAAAAACAGCTACCCTGCTGCTGTATGGTCCAAGGTTAATCATACTGCCCATCAGACAAACGAAAACTGCCTTATTTCCAATATGATTGGAAATGCCAAAGTATATGCTCACCTGTTTTTGCAAAAGGAGATTTTGACGAGGCAAAAATAGTTGCAATCAGAAATCGTGCATGATAGCATTGTAGCAGAAAATAGTTAATATAAAGAAAACAATATCTACCATTACCCGCTAGTTTATAACGAGGTCCTATATTTACTTGAAGAGAAGCCCCGATTTCATTGCGGTTAACAAGATAAATTTTACGGACAACAATCTCCTGAAAAGCCTTTTCGGAGAACACGACAGGAATATAAAACTAATTGAAAAATTGGTGCCGGTTAAGTTAGTTATACATGGAAATAGCTTATCCATCACCGGAGAAAAGATTTCAGTAGATCTTGTACATAATCTTATTGTTCAACTCTATTCGTTATTAGAGAAGGGATATCCAATTTTTCCCGCCGATATCGATTACGCCCACAGGATACTCTCCAGTAATAACACAATAAACCTTGAGCAGATATTTCTCGATACCGTTTTTATTTCTTCCAAAAAACGTTTAATTACCCCCAAGAGCATAGTTCAGAAACTTTATATTGATCTAATCAGAAAATACGATATAGTTTTTGCTATTGGTCCAGCAGGGACAGGCAAAACATACCTTGCTATGGCAATGGCTGTTTCTGCTTTGCTTGAAAAGAAGGTTAATCGTATTGTGTTGGCAAGACCTGCCGTTGAGGCCGGTGAAAAACTTGGCTTTTTACCGGGTGATCTTGCAGAAAAGGTTAACCCGTATCTCAGGCCACTGTATGATGCACTTTTTGACATGATTGATTTTGATAAGGCGTCGGCTCTTATTCATAAAGGTGTCATTGAAGTTGCTCCTCTTGCGTTCATGCGAGGCAGAACATTGAATGATTCGTTTGTTATCCTTGATGAAGCACAGAATACGACCTCTGAACAGATGAAAATGTTCCTAACGAGATTGGGATTCGGGTCAAACGCCGTCATTACAGGTGATATAACACAGATAGATCTCCCACATGATAAAATATCCGGTCTTATAGAGGCGGAGACAATCCTAAAAAAAACAGAAGGGATCAAGTTTGTCCATTTCTCAGATATTGATGTGGTGAGGCATCCCCTTGTCCAGAACGTGATTAGGGCATATAATCACCTTGACCGAGCAAAGAGCAAAAGTAAAAAACAATTATCGAGATGATACTTAATAATCTCAAACTAACCCACATCTTCAAAATTATTAAATCAAAAATAAATCAAAAAAGTATAATACCCGATTTTGCGAGAAAAATTGCATTCCAAAGTTGGCATCTTCCACCAAAGAATTGATTATCCCGAACCGGTTATTCTAGAATTTAATGGCAGCAAAAAAGAAAACAACGTCAATACTGATCGAAGACAGGCAAAAAACAATAAACGTTGATCTTCGGCATGTACGGCGAGTAATGAATATAATTTTAAGTTATCTTCAATGTGAAGATAAAGAAATCAGCCTGCTTTTTGTTGATGACAATGAAATAAGAGAAATTAACAGCCGTTATTTAAATCGGGATTATCCCACGAATGTTATCAGCTTCTCTCTTGCAGAAGGAGAATTTGGGAATATAAATCCTAACATCCTCGGTGACATTGTTATTTCTGTGGAAACAGCAATGAAAGATGCCGATGAAGCTGGTATCGAATTCAATGATGAGCTGGAATTCCTTATGATTCATGGTATCCTTCATTTACTTAATTACAACCATGAAAATACAAGCAAAGATAAGGCACAGAAAATGAAAGAAAAAGAACAGGAACTCTTCACCATGTTGAAAGGTTATCAGATTGAATAATAGTGATATTATTTCACGATTATAACCTGCCCCGGATGTATGTTATCTTCACGGGCTAATTTATTGATTTCAAGTATTTTATCAAGGCTTACTCCATTTTTCTTCGCAATTTTGTCCAAGTTATCTCCCTTTTGAACAGTATATTTTTTTGACACGGTAGTCGTAACCACCTCCTTGCCTTTCTTACTCCCTTTTTTAGGAGTTTCTTTATCGGCGCTGTTGCTTTGTTGCTTTTCCGCGTTTCTGGAACTAATCATGATGACCTGACCGGGTTTGAGGGTTTTTCTGTTTTTAAAATTATTTAATCTTTTAATTTCATTAACAGAAGTATCAAAACGCCTCGCAACAGATGACAGTGTATCGCCTTTTTTAACCGTGTATTTGCTTAATTCTCCGTTTGTCTGAATATTTACATTGTCAGTTCTTTGAGTTGATTTAACTTTTGCATAGTTAGATCCCTGAACAGGTATAACCAACCGCTGACCGGCCTTGATCTTTTTTCTGCCGGATATGTTATTATAGGTCATAATCGCACTTACAGACGTTTTAAATTTCCGAGCGATTGAAACGATGGTTTCTCCACGTTTTGCCTTATAATTGATAAATACCTGGCGGGGTTTTTCACATTTTGGAATTTCATTTACAACCCTGGCAAATTTTTCGGCCATTTCCGGGGGCACTTTGAGATTATATTCTTTGTCAGGTGTGATTTTTTGTCTTAGTTCCGAATTAAGGGAAATAAGAATATCATCAGATGCTCCGAGGTAATGTGCAATATCCTGTAAACGCATGGATTTCTGCGTTTTTACTGTTTCATAGCGGTAGGAGCCTTGTTTATCAAAACCTTCATTTAGATCAATACCGTACTTTTTGGGATCTCTTATTATTTGTAGAGTTGCTAAAAAACGGGGTACATAACGCGCCGTCTCATAAGGAAGTTGGTGATAAAGGTCCCAGAATCGATCAAAATAATTGATATGTTGCCTTGATATAACTTTAAGAACCCTTCCTTCTCCACAGTTGTATGCGGCCAGAACTGTTAGCCAATCACCGAACATACCGTGCAGTTCCTTTAAATAATCTATGGCCGCCCTGGTTGATTTTTCGACATCCATTCTTTCATCAATCCATTCGTCACGGTTCAGTCCATATTTATAACCTGTGGACGGAATAAATTGCCATAGACCTAGGGCACGCGCACGGGATAACGCGTGAATTTTAAATCCACTTTCAACGAGGGGAAGCCACGATAACTCTTCAGGCAACCCCGCTTTTTTTAACTCCCTCAAAATAATGGGACGATAAAGGCCAGAACGACCGTATGACTGGATAAAAAAATCTTTCTCTACTGTTTGAAAGAGCCTGATTTCTTTCTCTATATCCGAGTTGACGATATGCGGTATTTCACTTCTTTGACCATTTGTAGTTGTATGCTTCGATGAGTAAATCGTAAGGAGTTGCTTTGATATCAGTAAACGCATGTCGTCTTTTTGACGAGCTATATCCGGTTCTCCATTTGTATCCAGTATCAGTGCATAAGCCTGATCGAGCAGGTCCAGGGCATTTTCCAGATCGTCCTTGACCCAGTAAGCTCTCGACTCATTAAGCAATTCAAGAGCCTCTTCCATTACATCCCTGCCCTTTTCTGCCCTTTTCTGCTCTTTCAACATCCCATTTGAAGGAGACGCGTTTTTCAGTTCCGATGATGTGTCTTTAATGGACTGTTCTTTTTGCTTTTGATTAGAGGGATCTTCAATAACGGTGAAATCTATCGTCTTTTGTACATTATTAGTGCCTGCTAATTTCTCGGCCGTAATAGCTTTGCGGGATGTTTCCTTTCCTGTTATTGTCTGTCCATATGCATCACCAATAAAACTAATTTGAGTGAAAAAAAAGAGCATGGTTATAATTGACAGGAGAAAAAAGCTTTCTCTCGACATCTCGATGGACTCCTTTCTATTTGTATATGTTTACATCCAAACAACTTTAGTAACCGAGTTGTGAACGGCAGATCGCATATACCACATTTTAAAATTTCCACATACAGTTTAATTAAGTCAACAGATATGCCTCAATAAGATCATCTATGTCACCATCTAATACCCTGTTTACATTGCCAATCTCCATGTTTGTTCGATGATCTTTAACGAGTTTATAGGGGTGAAGGATATATGATCGAATCTGGCTTCCCCATGCAATGTCTTTCTTATCCTTGTTCATTTCATCAATTTTCTTTTTTTGTTCCTGAAGCTCCATTTCATACAGCCGCGATTTCAAGAATTTCATTGCGATAGCCTTATTCTTATGCTGAGATCGTTCATTCTGGCATTGTACAACGATGCCCGTTGGTAAATGGGTAATTCTCACTGCTGAATCTGTCTTATTAACATGCTGTCCCCCTGCTCCGGTAGCTCTATACGTATCTATGCGAAGATCTTTTTCATCAACCTCTATAACTATTTCATCATCAACTTCAGGATAGACAAACACGGAGGCAAATGAAGTATGTCTGCGAGCACCCGCATCGAAAGGTGATATCCTCACCAACCTGTGAATCCCGATTTCTGCCTTGGCATAACCATAAGCATATCCGCCTTCCATAGTTATGGATACGCTCTTGACACCGGCTTCATCTCCGGGTTGATAATCAATAATGCTGGTTGAAAATCCCTTCCTTTCCGCCCATCGTAAATACATTCGTAAGAGCATTTCCGCCCAATCCTGAGCTTCTGTCCCGCCGGCACCCGCATGAATTGTCATGATAGTATTCATAGGATCCTGCTCTGAACCCAGCATCAGTTTGAACTCTTCATCCCTTACAGATGATTTAAGCTTATCAGTGTCTTTTTCAATCTCTTCTAGCATTGTTTCATCATTTTCCTCGCAAGCCAGATTATACAACATTTCTATATCATTGATATTGCGCTCAAGCTTTTTCCAGTTATTGACAATAATCTCCAGCTTGTTCTTATTCTTGAGGGTTTCGCGAGCTTTTCCCTGTTCACTCCAGAAATTCTCATTCTGAGAAGTTTTTTCCATATCTTTGATTTGATTATTCTTCTCAATGACGTCAAAGACATTCTCCGAGATGGTCTATTCTCTTTTTTAAATCGCAAATGGTTTCAGAAAGTCCTGCCAACATCATTTTTCCTCCTCAAACTTATTAAAATACAACACATTAAGGATATCGTGCA
>JAPLJS010000103.1 GCA_026388545.1 Deltaproteobacteria bacterium | reverse complement strand
TACCAGCAATTGAAGGAGGAACTGGGTCTGGATCACCATGAGGGCAGAAGCTGGACCGGCTGGCGACGGCATGTACTGCTGGTCATTCTTGCTTTCGGCTATCTGACGCTCCAGCGCATACAGGAAAAAAAACTCGAACAGCAGAACCTGTGGTATCGGAGAATGGGAAGGATACAAAGCAGTCTTTCCCAATGAATCCATGCGCTTTGGAATCGTGGAAAGATCGCCAATGCCCCGTTCGTTCCTCGGCGCGCTGGCGGGACAGGCAAAGAGAACTGAAACAAAAATCATCTCTGCCCGATGTCCGGCATCAAATCGCTTTGTACCTGATGAAGATGTTGATCTAAGCATAATCAATCATGTGTCGGAGTAGAATTAATACCCCTAGAATACTATAATGCCTATTGAAGGATTTCTAGTTCATCCGGTTGATGCGTACTTCCTGTAGCCCACAAAGCATTGGTGTCGATGAGAATTCTGGGTTTCAAATCGGAATTATTGATGTTGTTTTCTGGGTATTTATGATATTATTAAGGCGTTGTTGAAATATTATGGCAGCGCCGGGAAGCCAAGTGGCAAAGGGGGTGAGAATAAACCTCAACCTTAAAACTACGCGCCCCGTATTTCTATCCCAACCTCGACTCAATGAAAGGAGCCCATCATGGACAGCAAACAGGATCTCAAAGAAGAAATTGCCAGGGTTGCTTACGAAATCTACGAACAGATGGGAATATCCGGGCGGGATGTGGAAAATTGGCTTGAAGCTGAGCGAATTGTTCTGGAAAGACTGTCAGTCCGTGAACCTTCTAAAGCAGCCAAGAAGTTGGTTCCGTCCAGGAAAAAGGGTGGAACGACGAAGAAGAAAAAAATGTCGGGAACGGAGGTCTGACAATTTGCCTAAGACGGAACGCCATATCCTGACCGCTGACATCGGCGGAACCAACAGCCGTATGGAGCAGGCGAGAGCGTTGAAGTGTGGACAACTTCCTGAAGTCAATATTTGACGATTTCGTTGAAACATGCATGATGACAAGTGGCAATGTTTATCTTCTGGCCTATCTTACCTTGACACACAAAGACCTTTCCCGTAGACTCCAAACATTAAAATGTAAAATATATTCAAAGAGGGTAAAGGTCATTTACAAGTGTCGCAAAGATTTAAGGAAAACCCAGAGTTCGGCAGATGCGCAGCACGACAACGGGCTGGCTGGAGAAGAGGGCAGCTAAGTGCTGAAAAGATAAAACGGTTAAATGAGATTGGATTTCAATGGATATAATCAAAGGCTGAAAAGACTTTCTGAAGTGGATCAGACTATTGATTTCAAAATATTTGGACCAAGGTACAGGGGTAAGGCAGATGAATATTGGGATGTGGAAAAGGGGATAAGAACATGACGGACTTAAATGTGTTTTTAAACAAAGAAAGGAGGACTGAAGATGGCTAATCGTATTGTACACACATCCAAGATGGCTTGGGTATTGGACCCGAAAGAACCGATGGCCGGCCTGGTCGCCGACGGCGGCATTATTGTGGCCCGCGTCTCGCCCGGGTGCTGGGGAGCGATGATTACACCCGACTATGCGAGCGGGCACGAAGTTACCCACCCCATTGCCGTCGCAGGGGCCGAAATCGGTGACAGCGTCTGTCTCAAGATTAAAAAGATCAATGTTTTGTCCCTTGCCACGACCTCAGGGACCGATAGCTTTATTGAGGGAAATTTCGTTGGCGACCCTTTCGTTGCCAAACAGTGTCCCGGTTGCGGCCTGATCAACCCGAAGACTTATCTTGAAGGCATTGGCGAAGACGCCATCAAATGTGCGGCCTGTAAAACTTCTGTTAAGCCCTTTCACCTGGACAATGGCTATACCATGTTATTTAATGCCGAGAGAACCATCGGGGTTACCGTCCCGCCACAGATGTCAGAGGAGATTGCCCGCCAGTCTCAGCAATTCAGCGCCATTCCCACCGGATCATGCCAGTATTCCGCCAACCTTCTGGCTAAAGGCGATTTGTGGGGCGTCCTGACCCGCGTTCGCCCCATGGTGGGTAATATCGGGTCCTGCCCATCGGTGGCGCTGCCGTCATCGCACAATGCCGGTGATTTTGGCTCTTTCCTGATCAATGCCCCCCATAAATACGCCCTTACCCCAGAACAGCTTTTGCAGCGCACCGATGGCCATATGGATATTAACGAGGTCGTTGAAGGCGCAATGGTTATTGCTCCGGTGAAGGTCGCTCAGGCGGGGATATATGTGGGCGATGTTCATGCCATGATGGGCGACGGCGAAGTAGCTGGCCACACAACAGACGTTTCCGCAGAAGTCATTATCGAGGTTAGCGTTATTAAATGCCTCGCCATTGACGGGCCCATCGTTTTACCGCGCTGCGAGGATCTGCCCTTGCTGGCCCGCCCTTATACGGACGAGGAAAAGAATGAGGCGGCTCGGTTTTCCCAGAATTACGGCTTCCCGATCGAAACAAATGTGTATCCGGTGCAGGTGGTGGGTTCCGGTGCGGATCTGAATACAGCTACAGCCAATGGATTAACAAGAATGGCCGCGCTGACGGGATATTCCATTGCGGAAGTCAAGAATCGCGCCACGATTACGGGAGATATTCAAATCGGGAGGTTGCCGGGGGTCGTGCAAGTAACCATGTTGACGCCGGCAAGCGTTCTTAAAAAGTTGAACCTGCTCAATATTTATCAGCAGCAATATCAGTAAGTTAAACAGATGCTAAGTAGGGGACGGTTCTATTTATTTCTGAAAAAGATGGGGTTCTGTATAAGAGATTGCCGCCTTTTCAATTTTGCCATCCTGTCGTCGTTTTTCTATTTCCATGAACCGGAAGAAAACGCATTAACGAAATAGCAGGTTCGTGGCATAGCGAAGCAAATGAAACAAAATTGAACCGTTGTTGAATGTCCCCGTAAACTGAAGCGCAGGAAGGGAACTCATGAACAGGTCAATCAACCCAACAACCCCGTCGTCCATCCCAGGATCACGGGTTTTTATGTGCTGAATGAGGAACGCCCCCATACCGGAAAAGATAGATTACGTCACCAACGCCCTGTATATGATCAACCTCAACGACCTGCTGCCCGACCCGGAGCAGCCCCGGAAGTATCTCGACCCGGCGGCGCTCCAGGAATTGACGGAATTGATCCGGCAGCACGGCGTCTTACAGCCCATCATGTTCCGGCGGGGCGGGGGGCGTAACTTCAAGCTTCCACTCCGCCGCGGCCATTTTGATACCCAGGACTCTTTCGATATTGGCCCCGAGGAGGGCGCTGAATACGGATCGAAACATGCGATGTCTTGACAGCGAATTTTACCTTCGTGTAGAATCCGGATGTCTTCCTGAAATCGTTACTCCTCTGATTTCTCTAATCACATTAGATTTCTACCAGTAATTCTTAAGTTATTTTGAAAGTAAACTCATTTAATTGTAGGTGTACAAATCATAGGCTTTGGAAAATATCTCTTACCATAGTTGGCGGACGTCGCTCCCCGCGCGGGGGCGTGAATTGAAACTATTCTTTTGCCGAAAAGTACCCCTCATATTGCGGGTATCTCTGTCACAATATACTCTTCTGAAGCAGGGAGGTAGATATAAAAAGTGGTCCCAACACCCACTTCAGATTCTGCCGTTATCAAGCCTTCGTGACTCTTAATGATGGAATAACATGTGGTTAGCCCCAGGCCCATCCCCTTCTGGGCGCTCATTTCTTTTGTTGTGAAATAGGGATCAAATATCCTTGAAAGATTCTCCGCCGGTATGCCGATGCCGCTATCCGACATCGATATTTTTACGTATTTTCTTTGTTTTAAGGGAAGCTCTTCTGTTGCATTAACCGAAACGTTTTCCGCGATGATCGTAAGCGCTCCTCCCTCAGTCATAGCTTCTCTGGCATTGAGAATCATATTATGAATTACCTGTCTTATCTGTCCCTCGTCAACATCAACCGGAGAAAGGTCATCCGCAATATGAAATTTACATGCGACATCGGAATCACTCAAAGAAAAATGAACCGTATTCTTTATAAATTCTCCGATATACATTGCACTTTTCACCGGCGCCCCTCCCTGCGAAAAGGTGATCAACTTCTTTGTTATATCGCTTGCACGTATTGATACCTTCTCCGCGGTATCTAAAAACTTATATATTTTATCTTCCGGCTCTATATGCATTTTTGCAAGATAAATGCTGCCCACAATGGCTTGCAGTAAATTATTGAAATCGTGAGCTATACCGCCAGCAAGGGTGCCCACAGATTCCAGTTTCTTCGCTTTAAGGAGCTCTTCTTCTATTTTCCTCCGTTCGGTAATGTTCTCTATCAAACCGTCATACCGAAACAATTGACCATTTTCGTCACGATACGGCACTATAGTATTACGCACCCAGACAACCGTACCATCCCGGCGTATCAGTCTGTGTTCAATTGGTAAAACTTCATCACCTGCCATAATCTTACTCACTGCGTTTTCCACAATCAACCGATCCTCAGGATGTATCATTGAATACCAGAGATGCGGGTCATTTTCATAATCTACCTGATAATAGCCGGTTACCGCCACACATCCCGTGCTATGCCATGTTGAAACTGCCCGTCCTTCATTTACTTCAACTGAATAAGTGTAGGGAGTAACTGCATCAACCATCCGTCGATAACGCATTTCGCTTTCAGATAATATCTCATCTGCCAGTTTGTGCTCGGCCTCTAATCTTTCTAATTCCGCAACCCGTTGGCTTAACTCTAACAATTCATTCAAAAGCTGATACTTTGTTTTGTGCTCTTTTTTCATATAGGGCCTCTTATGCATATTATATTGCCTTGAAACCGAAATATCAATGCTTTTCAATACCTATATTTTATTATGGACTCCGAAGGTATTTTCCGCAGGTTTTAATAAAAGAAAATGCAGAGAGACACCTGAAGAACCGGATAAGACGCCGGAAGATCTATGAGGTAACCATTTTTCTTGACACACAGGACCGTTTCTCCTATATTTTCACAACCAAAACGGATTCTTCATAAAAGCCTTTCACGCTTTTATGTAACAGGGTATCGACTTCCTGAACTACAACTGCCCCATTATTAGTTATTGCGGGAAAGCCAAAGGCAAACATCATGAGTGATGTTCGTTACCGTTTAATATTCAATGGGTTTGAACCAGGCGCTGACTTTAAAACGTTTCTGTCATATTTAAAGAGGGATCTGAACTTTTTACCAGATAAAATTCAGAGCATCATGACCACCCCTCCACGTGTAGTACAGGAATTCCATACCCAGCAAAGCGCTGAACTGACACAGGCTTCACTAATGAAGATAGGCTGTATGACGATTTTGGAGCCGGTCATTGCCTACCCCTCAGTTCAGTTCGTCATCTCCCAGAAACACGACAAGCTTATCAAGAGGGAATTGAGCAAGATTCTCAGGTGTCGAACCAGTCTGGTAATCCTTCTTGTTCAGGTAGAATCGGAGAAATCCCCTGCAAATCTTCCCTCAATGATGGGACAGTTTGAAGATCAGATCGCCAAGCACTTCCGTGAAAGTGACACGGTCATCGGAATTGATGATGTCCGTATTCTCATCCTCGGTTTTGCCACGGATAAACTGGGAGTGTTGCCTCTTCAGGGCAAAGCCCGGCGAATCATGAAGCATCTATTGGGTGAAGACATACATATAACCATAGGATACTCTGTTTTTCCTGACGAAGGGCAGGCTTTTCCAAAGTTGATATACCTCGCGGGATTGCCCAGAAGAAATGAAGACAATTTTTCTCTTCCCGATATTCCCGAAAAGGAACTGTTGCAGCCTTCCGCCTTAGATTATTCAAACGCTGAAAAGGTAGGGGTTACACCGCTTCAGCTTTGTTTTACTCGGGCACGGGGAAGAATTTTTAAAAGACTCCTGAATATGGATCCGCAGACCCTCTGGCTTGGACTCAGCCAGATTCCACAAGCAGGACAGAAGGAATTTCTGGCCCGATTGCCCTTTAATTCTCCTCTGACACCGGCACTGGAGGGACTGATCAACGCACCGCCGAAGTACCTGTCAGATAAGACGGCGGAAAGTCATTTCAATGCTATCATCCATCAGATGGAACTGGAAGACAGTATTGCGAAACGTGACGATCTCATGAATAAGATGCTGTCAAAGCTCATCCATTCCGAAGATTTGCCGACACTGCCTTCCGTGGCGACACAGATATTCAATATCGCTTCCGACCCTAACTCATCAGGAACTGAACTGGCGAATATTATCACGAGGGACCCTGCTCTGACATCAAAGCTGCTCAAGACCGTGAACTCTGCCTTTTACGGAAATCCGCAAAAAATCAGTTCCGTCAAGCAAGCCGTAGCATTTCTCGGAACAGATGAAATTGTAGATATCGCCTTCGGCCTCGCAGTGGCAAAAGTTTTTGATGTCAAGCCTCTCAAGGACCTGATCGATCCCAAATTCCTATGGCATCATTCCATCTGTACAGCCCTTATTGCCCAACATTTGTGCAAAATGTTCCTCCCCCAGTACCGGGATGTCGGGGTATTTACGGCAGGTCTCCTCCACGACGTCGGTAAAATTTTGCTTATCGAGAAATTTCCTGATATGTATCGGCAAACGTATACCGGTATGGTAAAGTACGATCTCCCATTTTTTGAGCTCGAGGAAGATCATTTTGGAATGAATCACGCTGAGATCGGCAAGTATCTTACCTCCCGGTGGAACCTCCCGGAAGCCCTCGTAAATGCGATCGCGTTTCATCACCAGCCCTTCAGTGCATCAAGCCACTCAGAACTTGCTGCCGTAACCGGCCTTGCAGACTACCTGTATTACAGAGCCACCGGGGCTAAAGAACTTGCTGATGACGTCCCCGGTCACGCACACTGGTTGACCGTCGGCCACTGGATATTCCTGACCCAGTTGTTCAAGGACATGGATACTCAGAAGCTGGATGATATGGCCAGGGACGCCATGACTATAATTGAACAGAATCAGGATTACCTTACCTTGAATTCCTGAGGATTCGAGTAATGAGTACTTAAGATGCAAGACAAAACCGAAGAAGAGACCCGGCTTGCTGCGGAAAAAGAGGTTTTCAAGCGGCAGTACCTCAAGATGAGGGTCAATTATGAAAACAAGATCAAAGAACTTTCTGTCATCAAGGAGTTGGTGGACACGCTCCGCCTGACAGGCATTTACGACAGAAACGCCCTTTTCATGGAACAATTGAAGATTGTCAAGAAGTACTCTACGCTGGAACAGATATTCCTGATGCTCCTCAATGACGAGCTTCGGATGCTTGAGATAGTGGCAAGCAGTGACGATGATGGCCTGACAAGCCGGCCTACCTTTATCAGGCTTGACGAAGGAACTGCCGGGCAGGTGATTTCCAAGAAAATACCGATCATCCTCAATGATGTCGAGGAATCCTGCTGTCTTGAAGAAAAGGAAAGCGTTCGCGGTCAATCGCTCCTTTGTGTTCCTGTTATACATAACAACACTGCCGTCGGCGTCCTTAATCTCGTTCACCGGATGAAAGATGGATTCGATCAGAATCAGGTGAGTTTTTTCAGTCTGGTGGCAGACCAGATCGCCACTGCATTAGCCCTGTCCCGCCTTTACACACAGATGATCAAAGAGGAAAATAAGCGATTCCTTTTGAGTCGTTTTTTTTCAAAAAATGTCACAGAAGAGATTCTGGGAAGCAAAGGACTCCTCCGGCCCGGAGGCGAGCGGAAGCGCGCAACCATTGTTTTTGCAGATCTGCGTGGCTTTACATCCATTTCCGAAGGACTCGACCAAGAAAAAGTCGTGGAAATCCTGAACGCCTTCTTTTCACATATGACACCCATCATCTTCAAAAATGATGGCACCCTTGACAAGCTGCTCGGTGACGGCATGATGGCCATCTTTGGCGCCCCCATTTCACATGACGACGACCCTGTCCGGGCACTCAGAACCGTTATCGAGATGATCCGTGCTCTAAAGGTTTTCAACGTAGAGAACCGTCCTAAAGGATGGCCTGAGCTGAAAATCGGTATCGGAGTGAATACGGGTGATGTCGTCGCGGGGTACATCGGATCGGTGGATCATCTTAACTACACGGTCATCGGCGATGCCGTGAACGTCGCGCAACGGCTCCAGTCTATCGCTGAACCGAATGAGATCCTTATTAGCAGGGATGTCAAGGACGTCATTCATGGCCGGTACTCAGAAGTGGAAGGATTGAAGGGTCTGACGCCGCTGCCCGCGCAAAAAGTCAAAGGTAAGAAAGTGGCTATTGAGGTATTCCGTGTGGAATTTTAAATTATTGCTTTGAATAACCTTTCCAATTTAACCTTGACAAACAAACCCGGTTATGGTTATTGAAACACCTTAATTATTTTGACCGGGGTACAGTTAATGAAAAAGAATCTGACAAATTTCAGCAACACAAAGAGAAAAAGAACCCACGGCTTTCTTGTTAGAATGTCCACCAGGGGGGGTAGATTGGTCTTGAGTCGAAGACGCGCTAAAGGGAGAAAGAGGTTGACCGTTTAGCCTTTAAAAGCGGTCCATGGAAAAACTATCCTTTGGCAAGCATGTAAGAATTCGTAAAAGAAAAGATTATTCGACCATCTATCAGCAGGGGGTGCGCAGCAATTCGGAACATTTAACCGTTATCGCGCGCAAGAATCAAGCGGGGATTAGCAGACTGGGACTAACGGTCAGTAAAAAGGTGGGGAACGCTGTTCAAAGAAACAGAATTAAACGTCTTTTGAGAGAGTTTTTTAGATTAAATAAATCAAGGCTTTCAATTCCACAAGATATCGTGATCATCGCAAAAAAAAATGCATCGTTGTTAACGTATCAGGATGTATGCAGGGAATTAGAAAGTCTTTTAATCAAAAAATTAGGTTCATAATACAACGTTTATGCAGATTCTGGGGAAAATTCTCATTATTTTTATCCGGTTCTACCAGATATGTATATCTCCTCTTTTTACTCCATGTTGCCGTTTTTACCCATCATGCTCCGAATATGCGATAACCTCAATCCGGCGATACGGCCCAATTAGGGGTTTGTTTTCCGGCCTGATGCGGCTGTTTCGGTGCCACCCTTTTCACCCCGGCGGTTACGATCCAGTTAAATAGAAAATGTAAGGCGCAAAAGCGTGGAGGTATTGAATGGACAAGAAGACCTTCCTTGCCATAGTCCTGTCACTGATGGTTGTTTTTACCTGGCAGGCATTTTTTGCAAAACAGCCGCCCCCAAAACAGCCTGATTCTGTACAACAAGGGGGTACTGTTGAAGGGAAGCCGGCCAGTAAAGAAGCCGCCCCGGAACAGGCAAAACCGGTTTATACCAGGACCATCTTATCAAAACCGGCTGCGGTGATTGAGAAGGATATTAAGGTCGAAACGCCTCTCTACACGGCCGTTTTCACTACCAGAGGCGGCACTCTGAAATCTTACAAACTCAACAATTACCGAACAAATCTCGCCAGCGACTCAGAACTTATTGAGCTCGTTAACGTTAACAACGGCATGTTGCGTCCGCTCACCGTCACCTTCCCCGGATCGACCATCGATATCCCCCCTGAAAGTATATACATGACGGATAGCAACGCAATTAATATAACACAAAGCCCGGACAACCGTCGACTCACCTTCACACAGATATACCCCAAGGAGGTGAAAATAGAAAAAATCTTTACCTTTTATCCGGAGAAGTATACCTTCGAACTTGAGGTAAAAGTGCACAACTTATCAAATGCACCTCTGAACCAGAGCGCTCTTCTCTCCTGGCATCAGTACATGGATCCCAAGGCGGAAACAGACAGTTACGGCCACGATGGTCCTATTTCTTTCATTGCAAAGAGCATCGACCTTTACGAGGCCAAGAAAATTGAATCCGGAAAACTGCTTGGTCCTGATGTAGCCTGGGCGGGGTTTGAAAGTAAATACTTTCTGGCTTCCATGATAGCTCAGAATCCTACGTTGACAACGCTCTCCCTTTCGGTAGATGCTCAAAACATGGTCTCCGTAAATCTGAAAGATCCTCAAAACATTATTCCACCCGGGCAGATCGGGTTGTTCACCTATACATTGTACCTGGGACCGAAGGATTACGATATCCTCAAGGCCCAGGGAGTTGGCCTTGAGAACGCCATTGACTTCGGTTCATGGATGAAGTGGCTGGCCATGCCTCTTTTGATCTCCCTTAAATTCCTCAACAACCATGTTGCAAACTACGGTACTGCTATTATTATCCTCACTCTCCTGATAAAGATTCTCTTCTGGCCCTTGGGAAATAAGAGCTACAAATCTATGAAGGAAATGCAGAAACTTCAGCCGAAGATAGCCGAACTCAGGGAGAAATTTAAAACTGACAAGACAAAACTAAGCCAGGAAACAATGGCTCTGTATAAAACCCACAAGGTGAACCCCCTGGGGGGATGTCTGCCAATGGTGATTCAAATTCCTGTCTTCTTTGGACTCTATAAGGCTCTCATGTATTCTATTGAACTTCGTCATGCCCCATTCTACTGGTGGATTCAGGATCTGTCAGCAAAGGATCCTTACTACATCACACCAATCATTATGGGGGCAACAATGTTCATTCAGCAAAAGATGAGCCCCCCTGTGGGAGATCCCATGCAGGCAAAGTTGATGCTGTTGATGCCTGTTGTTTTTACGTTTCTGTTTTTGAGTTTTCCGTCAGGGCTGGTCCTCTACTGGCTCTTTCAAAATATATTGAGCATCGGGCAACAGCTTTACATTAACAAAAAACCATCGTAAGATGAGGTAAGAACTATGAAGTATTTGGAATTTGAAGGAAAAAACATAGATGACGCCATCGAAAAAGCATGCAGCGAATTCAACATGCCAAGGGAAAAGCTGAATATTGAGATCATTTCGGACTGCACTTCTGGATTTCTCGGCCTTGGATCAAAAAAAGCGAAAATAAAAGCAAGCATAATGACCATCGAAATGACGACAGATACACCGGCGGAGCAATATCGAGAAACTGTTCAAAAAAAATCGTTTGTCAATTCAGATCCACCTCAATCTGCCGCAACCGGAGCTCCCGCTGAAGAAACCCCGGCTATGAAGTCAAAAAGAATCCTGGAGGGTGTCCTGCTTAGGATGCACCTCGATTGCCCTGTAACCGTTGAAGAAACACCTGACACGATTTTCCTGAATATCAAGGGGGACGGCAGCGGCTTACTTATCGGGAAAAGAGGACAGAACCTTGATGCTATTCAGTACATTGTGAACAAGTCCGTAAGTAAGTACACTGATAACCGAAAAATGATTATCATAGATACCGAATCTTATAGGAAAAGAAGAGAAGAGTCACTCAGCTCCCTGGCTGAAAAGCTGGCAGAAAAAGTAAAAAAATCAAAGAAAGCATTAACTGTTGGACATATGAACGCCCATGACCGCCGCATCATCCATCTGGCGCTGCAAAACGACGAGGAATTAACTACCAAAAGCCGGGGTGAAGGTGAATTCAGAAAAATTGTTATTATGCCGGTGAAAAAGGGACAAGTTTGGAAGACACCATAGCGGCCATAGCCACCCCTCCCGGTGTGGGAGGAATCGGTATAATACGCGTTAGCGGCCCGAAGTCAATGGATATTGCCCGCCTTCTTTTTAGATCATCAAAAAGGGATGATGGATTCAAAAGCCATCATCTCTATCATGGAGACATCGTTTCGCCTGAAACGGGTTTGGTCATCGACGAAGTTCTCATCTCTCTCATGATGAAGCCTCATTCTTACACAGGAGAAGATGTACTGGAGATTAACTGCCACGGCGGTTCTGTCATCCTGCAGTCTGTACTTTCTGAAGTCATCATAGCGGGCGCACGTCTTGCCGAACCCGGAGAATTCACCAGGCGTGCCTTTCTGAATAACCGGATCGACCTCATCCAGGCAGAGTCTATCGTTGAAATGATCATGGCGAAAACAGACCGGGGACTGGAACTGGCTGTTTCCCACCTCAAAGGAAACTTAGCTGAGAAAATCGAGACGATTCGCGCATCGATCATTGATATCCTCGCCATCATCGAGACATCCATCGATTTCTCAGATGAGGATATAGAGATCAGTAATTATTCAGATATTTCTCGTAAAATCGAAACAGTTATTGATGAACTGCATAAACTTGTATCGACATACCGGGAAGGAAAAATCTACAGGGATGGTATTAATGCCGTAATCGCAGGAAGGCCCAATGTAGGAAAATCAAGCCTTTTAAACAGACTCTTAGGTGAGAAGAGGGCCATCATAACTCCCCTTCCGGGAACAACAAGGGATTTTATTGAGGAAATTGTCAATATCAGGGGAGTACCTGTAAAACTCACTGATACAGCCGGAATAAGAGAACCGGAAAATATTATCGAAAAAGAAGGTGTCCGTTTAGTATGGGAAAAACTTTCACAGGCGGATGTGGCCATCATTGTCCTTGACGGGAATACTCTCCTCACAAAGGAGGATACCGATATCATCGAGCGATGCCGGGCGATGAAGCGTTTACTGGTCATCAACAAGGCGGACCTCTCTCACATGCTTGATGAACGGGAATTAACAACCCTCATACCTGATACGATACCACTCATATGGATCTCGGCAAAATACGGTGATGGCATACCGGAACTAAAAGATGCGATCTATTCGATAGTTCTGGATAATCCGCACAATCGCCAATCAGCGTATATCATATCCAATATCCGTCATAAAACAGCCATTGAAAAAACGGCCGCTTCGCTGCTAAAGGCCAGGGACGCCGTCGAGAGCGGTCTTTCTCCTGAATTTTACGCATTCGATGTCCGGGAAGCTCTTGACAGTCTGGGTGAAATCGGCGGGAAAACTGCCACCGAAGAAATTCTGGACAGGATATTCTCAACCTTCTGTATTGGGAAATGATGGAGGAGCAGCTCGCTAACACCTATCATCCTCCCTTTTCCCGGTCACTATTGAACACAATTACCCTTTACAAATTACATCCGCTTAAAGTATATTCGCGCATATAGTCTTGAATTTCCACCTTGGAGGTGAGGATACAATGCGCGGAATAACCATCATCTTTTCTTTCCTTCTGATCAATCTCCTGTTTATACCGGCCGGCCTGTGTCAGGAAAAATGCGTGAATACCGAGGGAGAAGCAGCGATTATCAATAA
>JAPLJS010000102.1 GCA_026388545.1 Deltaproteobacteria bacterium | reverse complement strand
CAAGCCTTAAGGGAGATGAAACGGGCCGCATAGGGGAAATCGTCCCGGAAATCCGTTCTCATCCACAATTATCTTCAGTTGTCAAAGAACAGAACAACAAAAAACTTTTAAAAACCTTATTTTTCAGGACGAACTAATTAGCTTCTTCTCCCATTTAGATTCGAGGATACAGATGTGTCAGCTAATGCTGAGGAAGCCAGCAGCTTCTTTGCAGATGAACGAATTTTTAAGAAATCAAATATCCCCATCACCCGAATCTCCCGGTAATATAGTCTTCCGTTTGTTTCACATACGGATTGGTAAAAATCTTTTCCGTAGCGTTATATTCAATGAGCTTCCCTAAGTAGAAAAAACCGGTTTTCGATGAAATCCGGGCCGCCTGCTGCATGTTATGCGTAACAATGATTATGGTATATTTCTTCTTCAATTCATCAATCAATTCTTCAATTTTTGCCGTTGATATTGGATCAAGCGCCGAAGTCGGCTCATCCATGAGTATGACGTCCGGCTTCATGGCGAGCGCCCTGGCAATGCAAAGGCGCTGCTGCTGCCCCCCTGAAAGGTTCATCGCCGATTTATCCAGAATGTCCTTCACCTCTTCCCAGAGAACCGCCTGTTTTAAACTCTCTTCAACAAGAAATTCCAGATCACTCTTTTTCGTGATCCCTGCAAGCTTTGGCGCATAGGTGACATTGTTGAATATTGACTTTGGAAACGGATTGGGCTTTTGAAATACCATGCCGATTTTTCTCCGGATGTCTACGGGATCAACATCAGGATTATAAATACTCATGCCTTCAAAAATGACTTCTCCCTCGACACTGGTTCCATCGATGAGATCATTCATGCGGTTGAGTAATCGTAACAACGTGGACTTTCCGCAACCGGACGGTCCTATCAGGGCAGTCACCCGGTTCTTTTCAAAATCCATGGTGATATCAGTAAGCGCCCTGACCTGTCCGTAAAAGAAGTTTACATTCCTTAATTCGATTATACTGTTACCTTCCACAATTACCACCTTTTTTTCTTCCTTACATAACTCCTGATAACAATCGCAACAAGATTAACTCCCAAAACAAGTCCGACAAGAACCAATACCGTCCCAAATTGAATCGGCCTCGTCTGTTCTATGTGGGTACCTGCTGTAGCAAGTACATAAACATGGTAGGGGAGTGCCATGACTTCATCGAAGATGGAGCCGGGGAGCTTCGCTGTAAAGAATGCTGCCGCAGTAAACATAATCGGCGCCGTTTCACCCGCTGCCCTGCCGATACCCAGGATTGCTCCTGTAAGTATTCCGGGCAACGCCGTCGGTAAGACAATCTTATAAATGGTCTGCCATTTGGATATCCCGAGGGCCAGCGACGCCTCCCGGAATGTTTGCGGTACTGCTTTCAGAGCTTCTTCCGATGCCCCGATGATTGTCGGCAATACAAGGACGCCAAGGGTGAGCGCTCCGGAAAGAATGCATGATCCGAACTGAAGAAAAACAACGAAGAATCCGAGCCCAAATAATCCGAAGACAACTGAAGGAACTCCGGCCAGACAATTTATACCGATGCGGACCAGCCTGACAAACGTCCCCTGCTTCGCATATTCCGTAAGATAGATCGCCGACACTACGCCAAGAGGCAGGGCAACGGCGATTGCTCCTATCGTCAAGTATATTGTCCCCAGGATGGCCGGCATGATCCCGCCTTTGGTCATAGAATCCGTCGGCGGGAGGGTGATAAAGTCCCAACTGATGGCAGACACACCGTTTGCAATGATGTAAGCAATAAGACCACCGAGGACCACGGCAATCAGCAGTGCCGATAATCGAACAATGGTAAAAAACACGTGCTGTTTGAAATAACGCCACTTCATGGAATCTTTTCCGAATGATTATTTCTCTTGCGATGCTGCATCATAATGTTGCTGATCCGGTTTCTTTGAATTTTTGGGAAATATAGTCTGCGATGAGATTAAAGATCAGGGTCAAAAAAAACAAAACAATGCCGGTGGCAAAAAGGGCATGGTAGTGTCCGCTCCCGAAGGGAGCCTCGCCCATCTCCGCAGCGATACTTGCCGGCATCGGCCTGACGGATTCAAAGATACTCTCTGGAATGGCCGCCGCACCCCCGGCTACCATCAGCACGACCATGGTTTCCCCGATGGCCCTTGCCATACCGAGTATTACGGCTGTGGAAATTCCTGACAGAGCGGCCGGCATAATGACCTTAATAATGGTTTCATATTTCGTTGCGCCCAGGGCATACGATGCCTCCTTGAACTCCTGGGGCACGGCATAAAGTGCATCCTCCGAGATACTCGAAATAGTAGGTATTGCCATGATCGCCAGAATAACTGAAGCATTCACGATGTTAAGACCCGTCGGCAGATCAAAGGTATCTTGAAGAAAGGGGGCCACAACGACCATGCCGAAAAAACCGAGGACCACGGAAGGAAGCCCTGCCAAAAGTTCTATAATCGCCTTTGTAATATCTTTGATCGATGCCGGAGCAATCTCAGAAATGTAAACAGCAGAAAGAACCCCAAGAGGAACCGCAATCAGACATGAGAATAGGGTAACAACTGCGGAACCAATTATAAGTGGCCATATCCCGTAAGAGGGCGGATCATACGTGGGATACCATTCCTTCCCGAACAGGAAATCCACAACAGAAACTTCCTTGAATACAGGAATCCCTTCGCGGAAAAGGAAAACGACAATGAGCGCCAGGGTAAGCACCGAAACGAAGGCAAAAACGGCAAAAATACCCTTGATGATGGTTTCTCTCTGCTGTCTGGACATAAGATTATTATTTTTTACCTTTTTTTGACGGTTTTCCTTTGGCCTCGCCCGTTAGAGGAACAAACCCTTCCTTGGCGACCAGTTTCTGCCCGGCGGGACTCAACACAAACTTAATGAAGTTGGCAACTTCACCAGTCGGCTGCCCGTTGGTATACATGTAGAGGGGCCTGGCAACAGGGTACTCCTTGGAAAGGGCCGTCTTTGCAGAAGCCG
>JAPLJS010000101.1 GCA_026388545.1 Deltaproteobacteria bacterium | reverse complement strand
GTAGTAAATGGTGTTCATGGAAGCCTCCTTTTGGTAATTTGATTTCGGACGGCCATGCCGATCCGACCGCTTGTTCTTCAAGCTATCAATACCACTGGCGGCTTCCTGTTTGAATCAATTCTTATACATTCTAACAGCCACTAATTGATAATCCGCATGATAATCGGTGGCTGTCCCCTATTTCCCCCTATTTCCCCCCTATTTCCCACGGAATTTCTTTAGAATATTATCCTTTTCTGCTATATAAAATAGAAACAAGATATGTAAACGAGAGGTGAAAAATGCAGACTAAATTAAAGATGCTTTATTGGAAAGGTGAGAAGTTTTGGGTTGGTAAACTTATTGAACACCCTGAAATAATGACTCAAGGTGAAACATTGGAGGAACTTGAGGAAAACATGAAAGATGCATACATACTTATGACAATGGCGGATGTTCCAGAAAATCATAAGGTTAAAGAACTCACTCTTAACGTATGAAAAGGAAAGCCCTGATCAAGAAAATCACTTCTTTTGGATGCACGCTCTTGAGACATGGCCGCAGCCATGATCTATACATGAATCCCAAGACCGGTAAGAAGCAGCCAGTTCCCAGACACAATGAAATAGACGAAATCCTTGCAAAGCACATAATAAAAGAATTGACATAACAAGACTATCCAGCCGACCGCTTACAGCGGCGGCTGATATTGGCGTTATAACTTGGGATAAATGAAAAAAAGAAATCCATATATTGGTAAGTGGCGAATCACAGAAATGGAGATGTGGGATCAAGAGTACATCGATATGGAAACTGAAGGCCATTTCCTATTCGAAAAAAATGAATTAGGATCTTTTCAATTTGGTTTGGTACAAGGTCGAATCGACTATAGGATAGAAAATGTGGGCGAAATTGAACGGCTTGAATTTTCCTGGGAAGGCCAAGATGAAAATGATGAGGCATTAGGTCGAGGATGGGCTGTAATAAAAAACGATCACATCGAAGGTCGATTCTATTTTCATTTGGGAGATAATTCCTGGTTTAAAGCAAAAAAATACAAATAAGTTTGTTATACCAATTTTCTGCACCTGACCGGTATTCCGCTGCGCTCCTTACCGTCAGGTGAGAAATACGTTCGCTTCTTGGAATAGACATAAAGATGTTGCCGTTATGACGTTTTGGTGCTATAGATACATAACTACATGGAGGTGACATTATGGCAACAGCAGCTAAACGAGCTACCGTATATTTAGACCCTGAGCTACACAAGGCACTTCGACTAAAAGCGGTCGAGACCTCTCGGTCAGTGTCGGAGCTCGTAAATAACGCAATCAGAGAAGCCCTTGCTGAGGACGCCGAGGACCATGCGGCTTTCGAGGAAAGAGCGAGAGAGCCGCTGATCAGCTACAACGAGATGATCAAGAGGCTGAAAAAAGATGGCCGAATATAGAGTCTATTTCCGTGTATCTGTCGAGAAGGATCTCATCGCAATACCCAAAAGTAATCTGAAGAAGATTCTTCAACGGATTAAAAAGCTCAGCGAGAATCCAAGGCCATCGGGTTGTGAAAAGTTGACCGGTCAAGAAAGGTACAGGATTCGTCAAGGACGATATCGAATTGTCTACTCTATTCAGGACAGAGAACTTACCGTCTGGATAGTAAAGGTCGGTCATCGCAAAGATATTTATCGTTGAAGCGAACAAGTAGCTGCACCGGACGTGGCATAACAGAGCCACGCCGGTGAGCATTGCGTTGCACCTTTCCTTCGTTAATCTGCGATACCGTCAGTCATGGCAAGTTATTGATGAGTAGGTGCTATAAAGAATTGAGAATAGAGAGGGGATTATACGATAACTGTGTATATAATATAAAAAACAAGAGAGTTATCGTTTATTAATTTCTAAAAAGCGTTCCAGTTTGCCCTTTTCCTTGAGCACTTTCATCCCCATTTCTTGAAGTGTTGCCGGCGTGTCGGGCTGCTCGCTTCGCCTTACAAGAATCATGGCATTCGCCGGACACGCAGACACGCAGAGTCCGCAGCCGATACATTTTTCGAGATCAACTACGGCTGTGTCGCTTTTTATTTCAAGAGCGTGCATGGGGCACCGCTCATCCGCGCAGATACCGCACCCGGTACAGGCGTTACCGTCAACCTGAGGTTGGAATCCGCTGGTCGCAAAGCCATGGGGTAAATTAAGCCTGGTGCGGCATGTCAGGATTATGCAGCAACAGGGGCAACAATTACAGATAAAGGTTGCTCTATCCGCACTGTTGCTGCTGGTATGCACCAGACCTGCCTCTTCCGCGCTGTCCAGTACACGGAGCGCTTCCTCCCGGTTTATTTCACGGGCGTATCGGCGCTCCACCAGAAAGCGCGCCGGTGCATCAAAAAAGAAACATACCTCCTTGGGAGAATGACATGCACCAACGCTCGCACGGCAGGCGCAGCGGGCAAGTGCAATAGTGTCCGCCTTCTCGATTAACTTCGATACCTCCTCATAAGGGTGGATGTGGACAGTGGCATCTATGGCACGTTCAACGGGCACAACCCGCGCCAGGGGAGTCGGGTCTCCCGCAAAGGAAGCACCGAGACCGTCTTTGCGATATTTTATCCAGAGCTTTCCCAATCTTTCGTGGAGTGGTGTACCCTTACCCCGCATCAATGGAAATTCAAACAAACCCGGCACTGTCGGGAGCAGGCCGTAAAACTGTTTACCACTTTTTTCACGAGAAAAAATAACTGCCTTATCCGCCATGGATTCGATCAAATACTCCGCTTCATCCATAGGAATACCGGCAGCGGATGCAATATCTTCAACCGGTTTGGGTGAAAAGCTCATGTGTACGGCAATCTCAGCCTCCTCGGGTGTAAAGAGAAAACGGATGATTTCGTCAAAGGCCTTTGATTTCGGCGCACCCGAAGGATGGGCATCAAGAATCTCGCGTAGCTTTTCGTAAACGTCCATTGGTGGTTCCTTTCTTCAAAGTGCGGCGGAATGAAGATAGGTTTTAATTTCATCCGTAAGCCAGCGGGTCCACTTCTCTATGCCCTCTCCTGTTTTGCATGACACCTCGATTATTTTGATTTCGGGGTTCAGCCGGTAGACCCTTTCTTTCAAGACTTCCATGTCAAAATCAGCAATACGGAGATAATCTATTTTATTAACTACCAGAACATCACATATGCTGAACATAAGGGGATATTTGAGAGGCTTGTCGTCACCTTCCGGAACACTCAGGATCATCGCTTTCTTATGAGAGCCCGTGTCAAATTCCGCCGGGCAGACGAGATTCCCGATATTTTCGATAATGACGAGATCGAGATTCTTCAGGTCCATTTCATCCAGCGCCATTTTGATCATGGAGGCATCCAGATGGCAGAACCCTCCCGTCTTTAGCTGAACTGCCGGGACACCCTCTTTGACGACCTTCTCCGCATCGACCACGGAGTCTATATCCCCCTCGATCACCCCGATCCTGTGTGCACCTTTCATGTTTCGGATAGTGTTTACAATAAGACTTGTCTTGCCCCCGCCCGGCGATGCCATAAGGTTCAGCATGAAAACCGTATTCATGCGGAGTGTATCCCTGATCTCATCCGCGAGATCCTTATTATCAGACAGGATTTCTTCCTTAATTTCTATCAAGCGTATGTCTGCCATTATATCTCCTCTTATTTACGAGATCGTTATATCTTTAATATAAAACTCCCTGCCGGAAATGAGCGCGAACTTTATGCTACCGCATGCAGGACATGCGAAATCCTTTGTATCCCTTAGTGAAACGGGAAAAGTGTTTTTGCAATCATTGCACTGAAAGATGATTGGCGATCTTTCAATGTCGAGTTTTGCCCCTTCAGCAATAGTATCTTTGCTCAGATAGTCAAAATAGTGCTGGATACAATCACCGACAAGTTCGCTGAGTTCTCCTATCGTAAGACCGATGGTGAGAACCTTTTCAGCTCCGTTTGTCTGGGCGTGCTTCAGGACGATATTAAGGATGCTTTCTGTTACCGCCAGTTCATGCATATCCAGTTATCTCCATGAAATCTTCCTTACACGAACAAAATACAAAATAGCAATCAAAAAAGTGATTAATGGCCTACGCCACAGCAAACTGTGTTGTATAGGGAATCCAGAATACAGAATTCAGAACATGTAAGTCAGAATCAAACCGATACATTTCATTAATTCCCATTCTGTCTCCTGACTACTGTCTTTAAGTTTCTTCTTTGGTATTGACACAAAGGCTCCTTTCTTATACTACTCTGGCAAGAATTTTTTACATACTTCAAGTAAAGAAAGTCCTTTTAAAGAACTATCAATGGAACTGATTATCTATCTAGCCGATTTTATTATTCACCTTGACCGGCATCTTGCCACAATTATTCAATACTTCGGTGGGTGGACCTATTTCATCTTTTTTCTCGTTATATTTTGTGAAACCGGTCTTGTTGTTACCCCCTTTCTGCCCGGGGACTCCCTCCTCTTCGGACTTGGCACTTTTGCGGCCCTTGGATTGCTCCAGGTCGAATGGCTGCTGATTCTTCTCTCAATTGCCGCTGTAGCAGGAAATACTGTGAATTACGCGATAGGAAGGTTTGTAGGTCCGAAAGTCTTTCACAAGGAAAATGTCCGTTTTTTAAACAAACAATATCTTGATCGAACCCACGAATTTTATGAAAAACACGGGGGGAAAGCGATAGTCATCGCACGCTTCCTCCCTATTATTCGTACATTTGCACCTTTTGTGGCCGGGATCGGGAGGATGACCTACTCGCGTTTTACCTGTTACAATGTTCTTGGTAGCGTTGCATGGGTTACACTTTTTATTGTTGCAGGTTATTATTTCGGCAATCTTCCCGTTGTTAAAAGAAACTTCACACTCGTCATTTTCGCGATCATCATAATTTCTGTGCTTCCCATTGTGTTTGAATATTTTCGCATGCGCAGCCGATCATGACAGAGGAACCATAGGGAAAAGTACAACATATTGGAGATTCAACGTTCTCATTCCTTGGAAGGAAAAGGGGTATGAATAAAAAGACGGTATTGCTTCTGATTCTGGGTTTGTTTTTCTTTTCAGTCTCAACGGTCAGAGCAGATAGTTCAAACATCGTGAAAATCGGCAGCGATGTGACTATCGAAGAAGGCACGAAGGTTCGTAATGTCCTGGCGATCGGTGGGCAGGTTACGGTTGATGGTGTTGTTGATAACCATATTGTGGCAATTGGCGGGGCTGTTGTTCTGACAGGGAAAGCCGTGGTCGGCGGGAGCGTCTTCTGCATTGGAGGGATCATTGTAAAAGGGCGCGGCGCGGAAGTTCACGGTAATCTCACCGAGATCAATGCCGAAGATATGTCCGCAGCCATAGCAAACGCCTTGAGTGAGGAATGGGAGGGATGGTCCTGGATTTTTGCCATTATCTCCATATCTATTTTTCTCGGTGTCCTGCTCCTGACTATCCTTACTGTTTTCCTGATTCCGAAACCTATACGGCTTATTTCGTCTTCCATCAAGGAAAAGCCTTTCAAGGTTACTGTATGGGGCCTTGCAGGACTGGTATTGATTGTTCCGTTGGCAGTACTGCTGGCTGTTTCAGTTGTCGGTATCGTTTTGATTCCCTTAGAAATGACCATTGTTCTCTGCGCAGTTCTCATCGGTTTCATTGCGGTGTCACAGCTCGTCGGCAGGAGATTATTCACTGTTCTGAAGAGGCAAGATCAAAGCATGATGCGGGAAACAATATGGGGACTTATCATCCTATGGTTAATCGGATGGATACCGTACGTGGGTTGGATAGTCAAGATGTGTGCCATAGTCCTCGGGCTGGGAGGCGTTCTCTTGACTCGCTTCGGTACCAATCAGCACGTATAATCTCAGCCCCTTTATCCTTGTTGCAAAATCATCCTGATTGTTGTAGAAAACCACAATCATAAGAGCTTCCTGTTTCGGGTGCTGTTCATGCAAATATGGAGGCTGAGGAGCGGAAATCGTGAACAGGATAGAAGCCGTGGAGAAAGCTCTGGGAAAAAGAGGCCGGGACATCGTTTCCTATTCCGGAACAGAGCATATATGCCGTGTTATGGTTGAAGGGCCAACCCGCGAGGAGACGGAAAATACTGCGGTCAAATCGCTGAGGTGGTCAAAGAAAAGCTGAATTGAAGATGTAGGCTTGAAAAAGTATATTCTTGCTTGACAGGGAAACGGCATTTTTAAAAGTAGATGCGGGATTTTATACGCAATCATAACATAATAGGAGGTTGAAACAATGAAAAGGTATGCATTTATTTTTCTCAGCGTCTTATGCGTAATGGGTATCATGTCTATTGGAGCATCACCTGCGGCTGCCGTAAAGGTAGGTATTGTTCTCCCGCTCACTGGCGCCGAAGCAAAATTTGGAGAAATAGAAAAAAGATCCTTTGAGATGGCCGTGCATGAAATCAATAAACAGGGCGGCATTAAAGGGGAAAAAATTGAGCTGATTGTGGAAGATGACACGGGTAGACCTGATGTGGGACGATCCGTCGTTGAAAAACTCATCACTAAAGATAAAGTCGTAATGGTCGGCGGCGGTTACAGCAGTTCCGTAACCTTTGCCGTGGCCGGTGTCTGTCAGCAAAACCGTATCCCGTTCCTTGTCAATACCGGTTCCGCTGATAAAATCACGACATCGGGCTGGGATTACGTTTTCCGATTGAACCCCCCGGTAAGTGAATATGCGGGGGCGATTGAATCACTTCTCACGGAAATTGTAAAACCAAAAACGGTCGTCATCCTCCATGAAAATTCTCTGTTCGGAACATCAGGCGCCAAATCCTTCGAAGAAACCTGCAAACAATTAGGATATCAGGTACTTTTGAAGCAGGGTTATGAGGCCGGTGGTATTGATTTCAAACCCGTTCTTGTCAGGGTTAAACAACTCAACCCCGACGTCGTCTATATGGTATCCTACATCATGGACGCCTCTCTACTCATGAAGCAGGCAAAAGAATTAAAATTAACACCGAAGATGTTCATCGGAGGGGCGGCAGGCTTCACCATGCCGGAATTTAGGAAGAATGCGGGGGTTGCTTCTGAAAAAGTTATCTCGGCCACCCTCTGGTACCAGAATCTGAAGTATCCGGGGGCGATGGCGTATTTTAAAAATTACAAAGCCAGGTATAAAGATGACACAGAATATCACGGTGCAGAAGCCTATGCGGCCGCGCAAATTATCGCTGACACCCTGATCCGAGCGCGATCATTTAAGCCTGCCGATATTAAACAGGCTTTGTCGGAAACCTATGCAATGACCGTCTTTGGTCCCGTTAAATTCATATCCTACGGGAAGTTTAAAAATCAGAACAAACTGCCTACCTACGTTGTTCAGTGGATCAACGGCAAGCTTGAACTGGTCTGGCCTGCCGACATTGCCACGAAAAAATTAGTCTATCCTGTCAACTGGCTGAAAACCTGGAAGTATTAATTTTAAATAATTGAAGTAGGGTAAGCTGCTGCTGGATTGCTCCGGCGGCAGTTTACCTCTCCCGAATAGAGATGCAGGGTCCCGATATATCTAAAGACTTTCTTGAAAGGATCGTCACATGGATGTATTAATCCAAACAATTGTCGCGGGAATTCTTATAGGTGGAATTTACAGTCTGATTGGAATCGGGATGACACTCATCATGGGTGTTATGGGAATCATCAACCTGGCCCACGGCCAGTTGATGATGGTCGCCATGTACATTACCTTTGTCCTCTTCCAGGCATTCGAAATGGATCCGTACGTGTCTCTTCTGGTTTCCATGCCGGCGCTCTTCCTCCTGGGAGTAATCTTGCAGAAAATATTTCTGAACCCCCTGATCAAGGTGGAATCCATCCTCCCGGAAAACCAGGTTCTGATGACTGTCGGTATAGGCATGGTTCTGACGGAAATAGCCCGGTTCATCTTTACATCCGACTACAAGACCGTTGAAACGTCTTATAGTTCCAAGGCTTTCTTTATCGGTGACATTTCCTTCAATCAACCCATGTGTTTTGCCTTTATTATTGCTGTTATTTTTACCGTAATTCTATTCTGGTTCTTATTGAAAACAGACTTGGGCCGTGCCATTCGGGCGACAGCCCAGGATAAGGATGCGGCTACATTGATGGGAGTGAACAGCGGCAGGATCACAATCATCACATTCGGGCTGGGTTCGGCGCTGGTGGCTGCGGCAGGAAGCCTGTTGATTCCAATCTTCTATCTCTTCCCTGATGTCGGCGGCCCCTTCACCCTGAAGGCATTCGTAATCACCATACTGGGCGGCCTGGGAAGCACGGTGGGCGCGATAGTCGGCGGGATCGTCCTGGGTATTGCAGAATCTTTAGGCGCGACGTATATCGGCATGGGTTACAAAGAAATGGTCGGTCTTATCATATTCGTTCTCGTACTTGTTTTTTTACCCGGCGGGTTAAAACGCTGGACGAAAGTATAGAGGTGACTATGGGGAAAAAGAATCTGGTACTCGTCTCTCTGGCACTCCTCGCCATAGCCTTTCCGGTCTTTGTCGAGTCTGATTACTACCGTCATCTGGTCATTATCGCCCTTATGTGGGTTGTCGTCGGGTCCGCATGGAACCTGCTGGCGGGGTACACCGGTCAGGTATCCTTCGGGCACGCCATGTTTTTCGGTATCGGCGCTTATACCGCCGGAATCCTCGTTACAAAACTGGAAATGTCCGCGTGGTGGGGCATGCTGTTCGGCGGCGTTTCCGCAATGCTCATCGGCCTTTTCGTGGGCTGGGTTTGTTTCAGATTGAGAGGTCCATACTTCGCCCTGGCTACGCTTGCGGGAGGTGAAATCTTCCGGCTCATCGCCACAAACTGGGAAGACCTGACCGATGGGATGGTCGGGATCCTCATCATTCAGACATATACCAGCAAGATCCCCTATTACTACATTGCCCTTGCATTATCAACTTTGTGTATCTTCGTCATATACCTGGTGATGAAATCGAAATGGGGGTACTACTTCGTATCCATCAGGGAGGATCAGGATGCAGCAGCGTCTCTCGGAATAAACACAACACTCTATAAAAATGTATCCCTGATGATAAGCTCCTTTTTTACGGGGACAGCAGGGGCGTTCTACATGAACTACATGGCCTTCATCGATCCTCATGTCGTCTTCTCCCTCCATTATATCTCAATCATGGCCATCCTGGTCGGGATCGTTGGCGGAGTTGCCACCGCCATGGGGCCCGCCGTCGGGGCATTCATCATGGTAGGCCTCCAGGAGACATTCAGGAGCGCCTTTTTCGGCCTTGCTCCGGCATGGACAAGTGAGGCCCATGCGCTGGTGTTCGGCCTTCTGGTCATCTTTGTGATACTCTTTTTACCGAACGGTATTGTGGGCGACTGGTCAAAAATAAAACGGAATATTTTCAGAATCAAGGCGACAAGCTGACAGGAAAAAAGGGGAGAATAGCACATGGCACTCCTGGAATTAAAAAATCTCACGAAAACGTTTGGCGGTCTTAAGGCGGTCAATAATGTAACCTTCCACGTTAACGAAGGGGAAATCATGGGACTTATCGGTCCAAACGGCTCGGGAAAAACGACTATTTTCAATTGCATTAATCAATACTACACTCTGACTTCCGGTGATATCTTCTTCAAAGGAACAAGTATAAAGAGATTAAAAACACACACAATCTGTCATATGGGTGTCGGCAGAACCTTTCAGGTTGTGAAACCCCTTTCCCGGATGACGGTTCTGGACAACGTCACAGCGTCTGCCTTTTGCCGCGTGAACAGTATAAAAGAGGCACGGAATACGGCGTTACAGACACTGGAATTTTGCAGTCTTGCAGATCAGAAGGACAAGCTGGCGAAAAGTCTTCCCATAGGCGGGAGGAAACGACTGGAGATTGCCCGTGCATTGGCAACGAAACCGGAACTCATCCTTTTGGATGAAACGGCAGCCGGTCTGACTCCCTCAGAGTTGGACGTGGCAATAGAGCTGATTAAAAAAATGAGAGACAGCGGCATTACCATCCTGATTGTCGAGCACATTATGAAAGTCATCATGACCATATCGGACCGCATCCACGCGATTAATTTCGGCCAGACCATTGCTGAAGGTACACCGCATGAGGTGGCTAATAATCCGGCGGTTATTGAGGCCTATCTGGGGGAGGCATATGCTCAGTGTTAAAGGTATAGACGTATTTTACGGAGACCTCCAGGTGATCTGGGATGTCTCCTTTGAGGTCAAGGAAAAGGAGATAGTAGTCCTCGTCGGTTCCAATGGAGCAGGAAAATCCACGACATTGAGAACCATATCGGCCCTGCTCACCCCGAAAAAAGGGACGATTGAATTCAATGGCACACGAATCGATCACATCCCGGCAAACAGGATTATCGAGCAGGGCATCGTCCATGTTCCTGAAGCGAGACGTCTGTTTCACGAAATGACGGTAGAGGAAAACCTGATCATGGGGTCGCTTTACGGTGAGGCAAAGCGCAAACGCCTTGAAACCATGGAGTATGTTTACTCCCTGTTCCCGAGACTCAAAGAAAGAAAAAAGCAGACCGCGGGAACGCTTTCCGGAGGTGAACAACAGATGGCAGCCGTGGGAAGGGGACTTATGTCTTTACCCAAGCTGATGATGCTCGATGAGCCGTCACTGGGCCTCGCCCCACTCCTGGTACAGGACATTTTCAACATAGTAAAGCGAATCAATGAGGCAGGGGTGACGGTTCTTTTAGTGGAACAGAACGTAAGACAGACGCTGGGTATGTGCAATCGTGCTTACGTCCTGGAAAACGGCCGGATTGTTCTGGAAGGGCCCGGATGCGAGCTTCTGGAAAACGCTAAGGTGAAAGAGGCCTTTTTGGGGATTTGAGAGAGACAGGCTTGCCAGCTTGTCTATTGAATTCCGCCAGAGATTCCGGATCAAGTTCTTTCATTGGTAAATCCTCATTGTTTAATAAAACAAAAATATTGCATCCGGGAAGAAGAACACCCACCCGCTAACTGTCGCAAGTCCAAGATAGAACAGAGGTTTCTTTTTCGTCAAGGCGGAAACGGAAGACAGCATTATAGCTATCTGCAGGAAAATAAGGGCATACCCGAAATTTCCCGTCCGGGCCTGGGCGTCTTCTTTCGATTTCGCCAGCGCATCAGCGGTCGCCTTAATCTCTACCTTCTCCACATCGTATCGCTTAATCTGCTTGTCATAATCATTGATAAGTTGAGAGTATTTATCCCTAGCCGCTTTCGGCTTATTCGCCAATGCCACCGTCTCCACTTCCATTTTTTGCTTCTGTATTTCATAAATATAAGTCTTGATACTCTTTGCCTGATAAAAAGCCCATTGACTCGTTTCCTGTCCCTGATTCAAAATAGCACGGGATGAGTATTTTCCCAGGTACAGCGTTGTGATCGCTGCAAGAACCGCCATGATCGCAGTTGCAAGGGCTACCCACGACATCCACGTCCCGGTTTTCATTTCAGACATACATTAAAACCTCCTGAAGCAAAGATATTAAGTATTTTCCAATGTCTCTTAGAGTAAAAAAAGGGTTAACCAAAATTCAAGCTAACCCTGAAATAATTATATGGTGGAGCTGACGAGGATCGAACTCGTGACCTCTTGAATGCCATTCAAGCGCTCTCCCAGCTGAGCTACAGCCCCACTTTGTGCATATCCTCAATGGGAAAAATGACTTAGCATACGGTTTCACGGCTTGTCAATACATTTTTCTTGACATTTGGTGAGCCCTTATATAATCACACAATCTGTGCCGGAGTGGTGAAATTGGTAGACGCAGGGGACTCAAAATCCCCCGCCCGCAAGGGCATCCCGGTTCGACCCCGGGCTCCGGCACCAGAGTGAAATCAAAGGGTTACAAGCTTTAGGTGGGGTTTGTGACCCTTTATTTTTGGGGAAAATTGGGGCGATTGTGATAATTTTCTCCCGGGTATCGTCCATGGCGATACCGCATGCCAGAGTGATCGAGGTTGTTGTCTTACCCACGCTACCTTTCTGATTAAATAATGGCAACGATTTTTTCAAGCATAAAAATTTCTCCTTGTTACTATCCTCATCATTTAAAAAACTGTTCCGATTTACATCAGTCCCAATCAGTGAATCTAACTGATTAGCGGATGGAGATGACTTCTTGTTTCAGTATTGATACCAATTTTTGGAAATTATAAAATGCGACAGCGTCAACCGCGAAGTCATGTAAGTCTGCCTGGTTAATATTGGTATAAATGGGTGTGGTGTAAGGTACGAGGATTAAAAGTCCCCCGCGGATCGTGAAGAGATTTCGTTAAGTCGGTGGTATCTCTTTTGATCTTAGCAACTCTTCTGTATATGGAAATCTCTAATTTTATGCCTATTATTTGTTTATCATGTTGTACTTTTGTCACGACATAGGACAAGAAGACCATTCACTAAGGAAAAACTCCTAATCTTAAATTTAAAACTAATAGCAGGAAGAATCAGATCGTCGATATTGCCTAATGTTTACTGCGAGTTTTAGATTGAGCTTATTATTGAAAGAAATGAGTCGGTTCCTTGAATAAATATACAACACTACAAATGGCAATTCTTGAGGCTGATCTTGGCGAAAGTCGCATAAGGCTTGACTTTTGTTCACCTACAACTAAATGACAGTCGATGTCCAATTGAGGTGAGGATTACCATTTATAAGGCGCACAAGTAAAATCAGCCTTCCATCTTCACCACCTTGGCTAAGAAATCCAACACCACCTGATTAAACTCACGCCAGTTCTCCATCACGACGCCGTGGGCTGC
>JAPLJS010000100.1 GCA_026388545.1 Deltaproteobacteria bacterium | reverse complement strand
GTCTGGTAAAGACATCCGGCCGTACTAATCGCATAATTATTGGTTTTTCTGTCGGCAAGCTCTCGGTGGGAGAGTATATTGAAAATATCGGCTGAGGTCAAAAAGAAAAAGCCCCTGAATCAGACGATGACAGGGGCTTTTGTCAGAAAAAATTGGCACTTTACGGAACTTCTCAATTAATCATTCCCGATTTTCTGAGGCTTCACGAAGTTGTCATCCTTGGCGACGTTGAAAAACGGGCTTTGATCTACTTGGTGCTTGATATAGGCTAAGCGGGCGGCAGGGGACATGCCTTTCATCTCTTTTGACAATTGTTCCTGGATCGAACGTTTCATTAATACGCTATCCAATCCCTTTTTAATCTTTTTCATTTTCTTTCTCCATGATCATGACAACATCTTCCGGGGAAAGAATGACAATCATTCCATACCCATTCGCCATATTGATGCCATTGAACGATCTTATTTTAGCCGGATTCACCAGATGCTTGAAATTCCAGGACACGATGACATCGGCTCGTGCAATGGTTGCATGTGCCACATGCAGGGCATCATCGGCATATTTTTGAACAACAACCCCCGCATCTATATACGCCTGTTGAAGGTCCAACGCTTCTTTGGTCGCCTCCAATCGTTCCACATTCCCCCATTTTAACGTTGCCGACATTAAATTCCGGACTACTTCAGGTGCTCTGGCGAGTTCGGCAATCAATATATCAGAAATCAACGGAACGGCTTGTTTGGCCTTTATCGCCCTGAACAAAGCCTTTGACGGCTTTTTGAAATCCTCATCAAAGCAACCGCCGAAAACTGACGTATCAATATAAATCCGCAACTGTTTCATGTGCGTATTTTGGGATATAATTCAATAAAAGTCAAGTAATGCCTATTCATTCTTCTTTGGATAAACCAGACGGCTTTTAACGTCCCTAAACGGATTTTAACGGTCGAAAAGTTCAATAAAATCAGGTGGAATACGCTATTTTTCGGACTCTCACGCCGGAAACCGGGGTTCAACTCCCCGTGGGACTACCAAATAATATCGCGAGTGGTTATCAATTTATGGTAGCCCCTATTTTTGTTTGTGTGTCCCTCTTTTCCAAGAGCCTCAAACCCACTGCCAAATCATCGTCAATGTGCCAATTCGGCATAGTCCAGTGTAGCTTTGTTGCCATCGTCTTCCCCTTCATCCTTGGTGAATTCCCCTCTTACCATAGTGAATATTAACGAACACATCTGATACTTTGAAAATAATTAAACAACCTAAACCCTTTGATTATCCACATCATATCATGTATGTTCAACTATTATAAAAAGGATGTCCCTGAATGCAATTTAAATACGGACTTGATGAGCGGCCTCCCCTTTTGGAAACCATTCTTTATGGTCTTCAGTGGTTTGCCGTAACCATCCCGATCATTATTGTCATCGGGAAAATCACGGGAGAATTCCATTTTGCCGCCATCGGCGACCAGATGGTCTATTTACAAAAGCTAACGTTCGTCATGGCGGTTGCTCTTCTGGCACAGCTTATGTTGGGACACCGAATGCCGCTGATTGTAGGTCCATCGACAATCCTGCTTATCGGGATCATCACTAGTGCCGGACACCATGCCGATACGATTTATTCCTCCATCCTCTGTGGAGGGCTGATTCTTGCCATTGCCAGCGTGACTGGCCTGCTCGGTCGCTTGAAGAAGTTCTTTAGCCCCAGAGTGGTAGCCGTTGTCCTTATTCTGATTGCCTTTACGCTGGCGCCGACCATAGTGAACCTGATTACATCCGGTGTAGTCAAGGCGGGACCCCTGGCTCATATCATCTTTTCTCTGGTCCTGGTGTTCAGCATGTTTGCTGCTCATAGATTTCTCACCGGGGTCTGGAAATCCACCCTGATCATCTGGGCCATGATTGCGGGAAGTCTCGTATGGTTCATGATATTTCCGGAGACCTTCAGGACAGAGCACATCGCATACGCCAGCCCGGTATCCGGTTTCTTCAAACACATGACTTCAGGGCTGTCTTTTAATGCGGGAGTCATGATCTCATTTCTGTTTTGCTTTCTGGCATTATTTGTCAACGACCTGGGCTCAATCCAGTCCATGAATGAACTGTTGAAACCTGCGGATACAGGCGGGCGGATTAACCGCGGTATCCTGATCACAGGACTGTCTAATATCATGGCCGGTTTTCTTGGGGTGATCGGACCGGTAAATTTTTCTCTGAGTCCGGGTGTTATCGTTGCCACCGGCTGTGCATCCCGGATTACAATGATGCCAACCGCTATTCTGCTTCTTTTGTTGTCATTTTCTCCGGCAGCGATCGGTTTTATTGCCAGTGTCCCTTCCATTGTTATTGGAGCGATTCTGATCTATATCCTTTCGTCGCAAATAGCGACAGGTTTGATGGTGGCCTTTGAATCGATCAAGGAATTCCAGTTCAAAGACGGGCTCGTCATAGGATTACCGTTAATGCTGGCCACGATCATCGCCTTCCTGCCGGCAGACTTCCTTTATAGCTTTCCGTCAGTCTTGCGGCCTGTTCTCGGGAATGGTTTTGTGGTAGGGATTACCGCAGCACTTCTGATGGATCATTGGATATTCAAAAATCCATAATAGACTATTTGGCATATAAAATTGATGTTTCCTAAACCTGACATCCGATGAATTGATCAGCCAATTCTCTTGAAATCTATGAACCCCTGCTCAACATCGGTGTGAATCAGCCGCACTCGAATCCTGTGACCCACATCAACACTATTGAAACCCTGTACCAGTTTTCCTTCAATGGGAGGATGAAGAATACGGACCCACGTGCCCTTAGGGGCCGCACCGGTTACAATTGCATCGAAACGTTCACCAATTCTTGATTCTAAAAGAATTGCTGCAGCCGATTTGCTGACCTGTCGTTCCACTCTTTTGGCAGCATCTTCTCCCTCTGTGCAATGTTTAGCCAGAACTTCCAGTTCATTATTGCTATATGGCAGAGTTTCTTCTTCTATGGCCGTCTTCAATAAGCGTTGTGTGATAAGATCGATATACCGACGATTAGGGGCCGTAGCATGAGTGTAGTCTCTGACGGCAAGACCGAAGTGTCCCGGAGAGATGGTATTTCCCGGAATTTCTGCAACGTATTCACCGGCTCCCATCAGCTTGATAATTGCGAGTGAGAGGTCAGGAAATCTTAGTGGATCGGTTTCTTTCTCTTTCATCAAAAACTCATCCAGCACTTTTGCATCCGGATCATGAGGAAGCTTAAACCCACGTTCCTCAGCAAGATCGACAATTCGGTCCCATCGTTTCGGAGTGCGAACCACACGGCGAAGGGAAGGCAATTTTCTTGATGAAAGATACCGAGCGGTCACGCCATTGGCCGCTATCATAAAATTCTCAATAATGTCCTTGGCGCGGTTCTTTTTTTCTACTTCGAGGTCACGAAGTTCATCGCCTTCAAATATCGGTCTCACCTCAACAGTTTCAAGACTAAGCGCTCCGTGAGTGTGCCGGAGACTTTTCATGCTTTGTGCCACCCTATCCTGCATGCGCAAATTCTCGGCAAGTCCATTTACGGCAGTAATAGCCTCAGACACAATTTCTTTCCCTTCCAGCCACGCTGCAACACTATTATACGCGAGTTTTGCATGATTGCGGACATGGGCCCTATAGATATCCGACGCTTTCAGAGAACCGTCTAAACCAATCACCATTTCGATGACAATTGCCGGTCGATCCTCATTAAAATTCAATGATGTGAGATCGGTAGAAAGTTTTTCGGGAAGCATCGGGAATATCTCAGCGGCTGTATATACAGAGGTTGTATTGTGTTGTGCATGATCATCAATCGCTGACCTGCTCTTAACGATCGAGTCGACATCAGCCACTGCAACAAGAACCTTTACTTCATCTCCGTGCATCGCCTCGGCAACAGTAAGCTGATCCAAGTCACGTGAATCATCATTATCAATTGAAGCCCATAAAAGATTCCTATGGTCACGAACCTGTTCACTGTCAATTGTTGCAGGAGCATGGATCTTGTCAAGTTCAGCGAGTGCATCACCAGAAAAGTTAGGGAGCAATCTTTTCTCAAGCATCACTCTCTGGGCGATTCTCTGTAGAATAGAACGGTGCTGTTTATCGGTCGACCTCATTTTCTGCTTCCTTTCCTTTTTCTTGCCGGCATACAGTTGTGACCTTCCCCAATATTTGTACCATAATTAAAGTCAGAGTTCTGCTTTTTTTCGATCATTCCGTGAAATGTTTTATGAGCGGGCTCAATAACGAATACAAGATGTCAGCAAAGATGGGCGGTTGTTGATGCTGCCTACAAAGAAAGGATGCTTGGTTTGTGCAGTGCCACTGATCACGATTTGAAAGAGAGCAACACCGGCGATAACCTGCATATAGGAGCGATGTTTCTATCTGGCCGTGTCGATGGCATTGTTAGGTGCACTATTCGTACGCCTTCGCGATGTGATTAAATACATATGCTTTATTTGCAGACCAAAAAAATTGCTATCTTGGATTTCTGCTACTCCGTGTTCGACGTGCATAGCTCTTTGAAATACCTCTAAAGCCGGGTTACTTTCATCGATGATTGCTATGCGTGACAGCTTCAACAATTGTTCCTTTGACAATGTTTTTTGTAATGTACTGGCGATGTATTTGAGGGCCGTTTCTTTGTCCTTCTCAATCCACACGGCGGCAACAACAAGATCCCACTTCCCGGGAGCATCTTCTCTAAGAAAAAGCGCAAAAAGATCAAATGGCCCTTTTTCTTTGGCCATAATTTCTTCTTGTTGTTTTAGTATTTCTACTGTTTCTTTCATAGCTTTGCCAACAGTGAAGTAGCAGACGAAATCATTAAATGTGCGTCAGATGAAGATGCGTTACCTATGGGGTTATACCTTGATTCTGGATCCCACACTGCAACAGCAGACCATTCTGCAAAAAGATTTGTTTTAATACGATCCTCTATTCCTGTAAGGTGTAACAACACATCAAGATTATGAGTTTTAAAGCTAAGATACTCTTTAAACTCTTTATTGGTTGAAGGAAATCCCGGCCATTTCAGTGTCCTGCAGATACGAGCCTTTAATCCAAGCTCTACCTCATAGCCGCAAAGATAGATCGCCCCCTCATACCTCCGAGAAGCAGCAAGCACCTCAGCATCCTTAAGCCGAGCTTTGGCGATTTTCTTAATTTCCTTTTTATCTATCATCGCGCTTTCTTAATTCGAGCAGGGAAAAGGGCTCATATCTTGCAAAGCAACATTTGCTATGGAGGAAAAAGGGACGGTTTTACTATTATCCGTGAATATTTAATTAGAAGTGTCTCCTATAAGTCTCCGAAGCTGCTTGATGTCGGAGTAGCCCTCCGATTCCCGTGCGTCGAACCTGTGTTTTCGCTCACTTCCGGTCGATTTTGATATTTCCTTTGCTGCCACTACTGGAGACTGCGAGCATGATGCCAATACCGATCGCGATCACCACTCCGATCAAGGTCCATGTCGCACCGATGCTGGCCAGAACACCCATTTTCCAGAGCGCGGCGAGAAGGCCACCCATCAAGATAACATAACCAAGAAGATACATACCTGTCCATTTCATGACAAACCTCCTGATGAGATTAGACCTTTATCATGCACAAAACTAGTCCGAACCCCATCATTCCGCAACCGCTGATCTGAAACTATCGGTAAATTCGGGACAAGTGCTGTTTGATAAAAACTTCCTTTTTCGTGGAGGGAGTATAAGAAAAACGGTCTTGTGTGTCAATGGAATAATACCCATAAATGTGGGGTGTGATTCTGGTGATCATGAAAGGGATATATCAGGGCGGCTGTCCTTTTAATACATGAAATCACTTTTAGTCGATTCACCCATCATAAATGCCTTTTTGATCACAATTCATGCACAATTCAGACAGACCTCTCCCACACACTTATTCTGCCGATCTGGTTGATAATAGGAAGTAGTTGAATATCAGACCTAATTCAGATAAATGATTCAACATGGAAAATGTATGGATACTGCTCGCGTTGATTGCCGCCCTCACTGGTGGAACCACGGATGCCCTTACAAAGAAGGCTTTACAGCTTCATGATGAATATACAGTCGCATGGTTACGCCAACTGGTTGTTGTCCTGCTTCTATCGCCATGCCTCTTCTTTATTCCAATCCCGGCACTGGATGGAGATTTTTATCAAGCGTTCTTCTCCGCATTGCCTTTTGAAGTAATTGCATATATCTTTTACATGAAAGCAATTAAAATATCCCCCCTCAGCCTTACGGTGCCGTTTCTGTCTTTAACACCTGTCTGTCTGATCATTATACCTTACATCATGTTGGGAGAATTGGTGTCTTTCTGGGGTGGCATCGGCATACTGATGATTGCTCTCGGAAGTTATACTCTGAATCTGAAAGAAATGAGCAAAGGATTTCTGGAACCGCTTAAGGCCATCGGAAAAGAAAGAGGTTCCGTCCTTATGATCATCGTCGCCATCCTTTATGGATTCACCAGTACTTTTGGTAAACATGCTCTTAACCATTCATCCGCACTTTTTTTCGGGATTACATACAATTTGGCATTTTTCATTGTGCTAAGCCCGGTCATTTTCAAGGTTGGCAAAATCTATTCACATGGTCGCATCTGCAAAGAGTCTTTGAAAATCTCTGTTCTCCCCGGAATC